>JASHTR010000032.1 GCA_030040455.1 Terriglobia bacterium
GCGGGGGTCAAAAGGAGAAACGGCAACACGTGTTTCGCCACAGCAGTTGAATATAGAAACTTCCCCTCTATTAGAAAAGTGCACGCTCATCCCGCTCGCTATGCGACTTAAACCAGCTTGTGCACACCCGTAACCACTTTCATTTTCTATAGCTTGCAAAGCTTCAGCCAATTTTTAGAAGTCAGTGCACACTCAGCTTTCCTCTCTCTTTTTATAAGTCTTTTATTTTCAATGCCGCACTAGAGTGTGCATTTTACGCACTTAGTGACACGAACCCTGATACTCTGCGAAATTCCACTTTTACCATCTATAATATAATCAGAGACTTACAACTTCCACCAATCTGATCCAACGTGCTCCAACGTGACAATATCTATGATAATTTATAAGCGTTGGTGCGAAAGGGGGGACTCGAACCCCCACCCCTTGCGGGACCAGATCCTAAGTCTGGCGCGTCTGCCAATTCCGCCACTTTCGCATGGCGTCATTATATCTCTGGCCGTCTTGTTCATGTGATCCACATGACCCGCCGGACGGTCGTTAAAGGGTCAAGGTCATCCGCTCTCCGGCCTGAAGGGTAATCTCTTTTGGAAAGATAAAGACAGCCTGGTTTCCGGCGCGGCGGATCTGGTGCCGTAACGGGCGGTTTCCGAGCTTTGCTAAAGATGCCCCCGAGGCGGCTTGTGGTGACGCAAGGGCCACGGAGCGGCAGGCGAGGCTGCCATAGGTTACCGCAAGCGAGAAGCCTGTGTCTCCTGCCTGCAGTTGGTCCTGGGAGAAAGATCCCCATCCGCTCGCCGTGGACCAGAAGGAAGAGAATTGCTTCTGGTTGAGTAGCGGCTTTACCTCCACATTCCTTTCCGCGCCGTGATACCGGAAGCCGCTCAAGGCCACGAGGCCCACCCAACTTGCCATCGGGCGTGCATAGTTATAACCGCATTCCGCCTCGTCCCAGGCGTTGCGTCGCTCGCCGTCATAACGGCGTCGGATGTTTGAGATCAGTTCCACGCCTTCATCAATTTTCCCGCGATACAACATCAAAATAGCTGCCGAGTACTCAAACCCGGTCATGACCTCTTCAAAATAAGGGAACGGCGTTTGCGGCCGGTTGCCGTGAGGATAATCGCAGATGACGAGTGCGGCCTCGTCATTCAGTGCGAAGGTTCGCATGACGCTTTCGTGGTCGTAAAGGGTACGCTTGTAGTTGTACTTGTAGATGGATTCAAGCGTCTTTTGAATGTGGCCTGGATCGAGCAGCAGCCCAAGGCCCGCGACCTCGGCGAAATATTGACCCACAAGCTGATCCACCAGGCAACCTTCGCCGAGCTGGAAAGTGGGATGCTCCGTGTCGCTTGGCCCCGCGCCTTCCATCAATCCCTTGGCAATCTCGCTGTGCGGGACGGAGCCAATTTTCTGAATGTAATATTCACCGTTGAAAAGGTTCTCATCAATCCATTGGCTGCCGCGCTTGAAGAGCTGGCGATATTCCTCAGCGGATTCGGTATCGCCCACGGCCCGGGCCATCTCTTCGCCGGCACGCAGTGCGCCCAAGTACCAGATTCCACAGAGCGGATTGGGCCCGATAAATTCCACATCATAGGTATTGTGCTGCACGCCTTCCATTACGCCGTCTTTGTTCGCGTCCCAACCGCCGGGAATCCAGGCGAATTCCAACGCCCGCTTCGCCGCCGGCCACAGCTTGCGCAGCCATTCACCATCCCCTGAGAGCCGCCAATCATAATAGAGCTTCATGATGCAGGCCATTTGCCCGTCGGCCGCTGCGATGCCAAAATTTTCAATCCCGTAGGGAAGCAATTCGCGGTAATCCATCAACCCTTCGGCGTTGGTCAAAAAACCAAATTGCTGTTCCCGGAGCGACCGCGAGAGTTGTGGAAAGACGTTGGCAATCGCCGCCTCGTAGGCGTAAACGTGCGTGCAATTTCCGAAGCAGCAGCCGGAACGATCGTTGCAGCCTTCAAAGCCGTGGAACGAGCCATCCTGCGTGCGAAAGCTCGTTGGGGTGACAAGCGTTGAAAGATTGGCAGAGGCGGCTTCTTTCACCACGCCCGGCAAGGTGGTTTGGCGCAGAGCAGAGACAAACTGCCGGGTCAGGTTTTCCAGGCGCGGCAGATTGTCCGCCGCATACTCTGCCGCCGCCCACGCATCTGCGAAGCGCGCGCAGTAGTAATTGCCGATCAGATCGTTCTCATGGCCCTTGGGCGCAGACCACCCACAGCGCGCCGGAGTGCGGTTGGGAAAACGCCAGCTCAACAGAAATATAAATTCCGCCTCGCCTCGCGCCGGAATTTCCCGTTGCAAACACAGAGCGCCAACCGCCGTGCGCGCTGAAGCTTCAGGTCCCAATTGACCGTCGCTTGAAAAATCGTCCCAGAAGAGCAGCGGGCTTTCCCACCACCGAGCGCTCGGCCAGCCGCGCAGATAGGTGAGCTTACCCGTGCCCGCTCCCAGCGCAGCCAAAGCAAACGTTCCGGCGAGCGGATGCGATGCGGGCAGAAAAGGATTTTTCATTAACAGGCCGTCAAGTCCTTTGCCACTGCGATGTTCGTTCGCCCGGCCGTAGGCGCCGGTAAAATCGACGCCTTCTGTCCGTTCTTTCCCTACCGGATTGTCGATTGAAAATGCGATCGAGACCGTCGCCTTCAAAGGCCCAGGATTCGAAACGTGGTATCGCAGCACGGCAACCGGCAGGCCGGAATCATCCGGTTCAAGAGGGATGAATGGAGTAAACGCCTCAAGGCTTACGTTAACAGGCAGGTTGGAATCCTCGAAATCAATGTGCGCCAGCGGAAATGCTCCGGTGAACGTGGCAGAGGCAAGCCGTGGGAGGCCAGGAACGTTAGCAGAGCCGAGCCCGCTCGAGCCTTCATAAGGTGGCAGAATGCGCGCTTCGAGCACGCGGGCGACGGGCGCTTGATTTCCAGCCTGGACCCAAATTGAAGGAAACGCATATTGTGGCGAATTGCCTTTATCCGGGCGGTTGAAAATCCACCATTCACGCAATTCCCCGCGGCCGCCCAGCCCAATACTTCCCGCTCCTACGCCGCCCAACGGAAATGAAAGCATCTTCAGTTGATTCCCGGAAAACGCTCGAGGGAATTCAATTTCCTCGGCCGCCGGGATTGTCGTTGCCGACCTTTGAGGCGGGGTAGATGCGAAACCACTCGCCATTGGGCCACCGGGCAAGGCTACGGCTCCTGCGCCGAGTGCCATCGTCTTCAGAAACCGTCGCCGGCCCTTTCGCCGTCCATTTTTTGAAGTGGGTGTTTTCATCGTTCTGTGACGGTGAAGGTGCGCGGCCAGCTCAGGCAACGAGAGGATTTAATGCCTTCAGGCCAGGGAAACGGCCAAAGTCCCCGTCCGCAGTCCAAAGTTCCTGTACCCCGTGTAGGCGGCACAAGGCGGCAATTCGGGCATCGTGCACTTGCGGTCCCGTAACATGGCCCCCCGCGAGCATCATACGCAATTCGTGCCAGTAGCTACCCGTCTCGGTGAGCAGCACAATGGCCGGGGATTCCAGCCAAGCATCCACCTGACGAAGCGCCATCTCGAGGGGAGTAGGCGGGTCGTAGATCTGCGGGTGCGTCACGATGGCCAGAAACTCGTGGAGGCAAGGCCAAGGAATAGCCCAAGCTGCCCGACCCTCGGCAACTCCTGCCAGCCGTGTGTACGCAGCTTCATGCCACGCTGAGTCCTCGCGGTGAGCATAAACCAGGATGTTGGTATCGACTGCAATCACGCGCCTCGCCCTTCGTAAGCCGCATCGCGAATCTGGTGCCAGGAAGCACCGGTCATCCGAGGCTGGAGACCTTTGCCTCTGAAAGAAACTTTCCGAAGCTTGAAGGGCCTTGCCCGCTTCCGCTCAACCGTGATCCTTCGGAGCCCTTCTTCCACCAGGGCTCTCACCGTTGTGTGTTCCTGTGAAGCGAGGACTCTGACCTGCTTCAGAAGC
>JASHTR010000431.1 GCA_030040455.1 Terriglobia bacterium
GCGCACGCTTATTGGAACAGCACATTCTAAACCGGATTGTTTGGGAAAGGGAAGTCGCCGTATGAACGAGCGGAGGATCACCACGGATCTTGTGAAACTACTTGCGTGCTTTCTGATTGCATCGCCGCTCCTCGGGCAGGCGTCGGTGAAGAGGCCGCGCATATTGGGAATTGCGCACGTGGCTTTTGACGTGAGCAGCCTCTCAAAAGCCCGTGCCTTCTACGAGGGCTTCCTAGGTTTTCAGGAATATGGAGTCCTCCGGCGAAAAGACGGCTCGGTCCAACTCGCCTTTATCAAGATTAATGATTTCCAGCATCTCGAACTTTTCGTCGTTCAACCGCCACCAGGCCGAGGCCATCTTAACCACGTGGCTTTCTACATAGACAACGCCGAGCAGATGCGCCAATACCTCTCTTCGCAGGGGGTGAATGTGCCACAGCGGATTGGTAAGGGAAAGAGCGGAGACCTGGGCTTCGAGGTTAAAGATCCCGATGGCAATACCATCGAATGGGTCCAATACGAGCCGACGGGCTGGGCTATGCGAGACCGCGGCAAATTCATGCCGGCTACGCGGATTTCCCACCACATCATGCACGCCGGCTTCCCGGTCGCTTCTCTTCAGCAATCCCTTCAGTTTTACGAAGGCATTCTCGGTTTCCACGAATTCTGGCGCGGCAGCGCGAGCGGCCGGATCCTGAGCTGGGTCAATCTGCAAGTGCCAAACGGTCAAGACTACGTCGAGTTTATGCTTCACGGGAGAAGCCAACCTTCCCTTACACAGTTAGGCGGGATGGAACATTTTTGCCTGGAGGTTCCGGACGTTCGCAAGGCGGTCGCGCAACTCGAATCCCGCCCGGCATTCAAAACCTACGGACGCAAGATTACCGTCCATCTGGGTCATAACCACAAATGGCAAGCCAACATCTTTGATCCCGACGGCACGCGTATTGAGCTGATGGAGCCAGAAACGTACAACCGGAAACCAGTACCCCCGTCAACCGCTCCCCCACCACGGTGAGCGCTGATGAGAAACATTTGGAGGAGATAATGACAAATACAAGGATTCCGCGGCGCCGGTTTTTCCGCGCAGCGGGCGCGGTAGCCGTAGCGGGTATGGGATTGGGTTTAACTCAAGGGTCGGCGGCCCAAACCGATCCGGGAAGTGCGGCGCCGGACCCCTCCGTTTCCAAAACACCCAGATTCTTTGTGGGTTGCTGCGCATACTCTTACCGCAAGTATCTGCAACACGGTCCGATGACGATGGAAGACTTTATCCGTCAGGCTGTCGCGTTGCGGCTGGATGGCGTGGATATGACTGCCTATTACTTCAAGTCCACTGACCCCGGATATCTTGATGGCCTTCGCCACCTCGCATACAAGAATGCCATCCCGTTTTCGGGCGCTGCTTGCGGGTCCAGCATGGTGCAAGCCGACCCTGCCCGCCGCGCCGAAACGCTCCAGGATATCAAGAAGTGGATCGACGTCACGGACCGGTTGGGCGCCTCGCATTTGCGCGTGTTTGCCGGCAGACTTCCCGAAGGAGCGACGATACCGCAGGCGATTGGCTGGGTGGTGGAAACCCTGAAGGCGGCCAGCGACTATTCCGGCAAAAAGGGGATCATGTTGGGGGTGGAGGACCATGCGGGCATCAGCCAGAATGGGGCGACGTGCCTCGAAATTATGCATCGTGTAGATTCGCCTTACGCCGGCATCAACCTGGATATCACGCACTTCATCCCTACGCCCACCGAGGACGCCTATGCCCAAATCACATCCTGTATTCCCTATGCCACCAACGTGCACATTCGGGATGTGTTTGACGACGGCACGCCTGTTGACATGGATCGCGTTTGGCGGCTTTTCGCGCGCGCGGGGCACAAAGGCTATATGTCCGCTGAGTATGAGGGCAAGGAAGACCCGATGACCGGTGTCCCAAAACTTATCGCAAAGATCAGGACGCTTTGCAAGAAATACTCGAGCGTATAGAAAACCGGGTTCATCGCATCGTTGAATCGCAGCCTCATGGAAACAGGGCAAACAAGCAGCGTCCGACCGTGGGCAAGCAAAGGAAGGCACGCTCTCTTCTCTGATTGTTGATCGCTGACCGCGAGCCGGTGCTTTGACAGGACCGTCCTCTTTTCACCACCGAAAGCACGTATGATAAACTTGTGGGGTAAGACGGGGGTAAGTTCGTCAGACCCGCCGCCATGATTTGCGCCCGTCCATTGATTAGCCGTGACCGGTAGTTAAAGCGAATTCCCCGATGATGGGGAGCTGAAATGGGTTGCAAGCTTCTTCAGAAGGAGACCCTCCGGCTGCAGGAAATTGCCTGAACGGTCGCTGCTTGCCTGCTGGGAGTTTAGGCCGGAACTCCCATGCGGGACAGCGCATCAAACCTGCAGCGGCGCTGTCCCCAGCGCCAAAAAGCGCCGGTGGGGATACCGGCGTTACAGCGCGGTTGGAACAGGAGACTGTAGGTGACGCACCAACTCAGCTTACCCATCGCGCTGGTTGCGGGAATTGTTTCGTTTCTTTCCCCCTGCGTTCTTCCTTTGGTCCCGGGTTACATTTCCATGCTCTCAGGCGTCTCGATGGAAGAGTTGCGGGCGGGGGAGCACGAAGGGCTCATGGCACGGGTTTTCCGGAAC
>JASHTR010000432.1 GCA_030040455.1 Terriglobia bacterium
CTCTGAATATGGACCGCTGTGGGCCATCACCGCCGCGTGGGTGGACGTCAACAACGACGGACTGCTCGACCTGTTGGTGGTCAACTACGGACAGTGGGATTACCGGACCGAACCCATTTGCGGGTACAGCGGGGCCTACGATTATTGCGACCCGGCGTTTTATAAGGGCCAGCCTAATCAGCTTTTTTTGAACCGGGGTGACGGGACGTTTGAGGACGCATCGTCAGAGTGGGGCATCCGCTCGCACGTTGGCCGAGGCATGGGCGTTGGGGTAGCAGATTACGACCTTGATGGACGGCCTGACCTCTTCGTCACCAACGACAAGTATTACAACTTCTTGTTTCACAACACGGGGCGACAATTCGAGGAGGTTGCGCTTCAGGAAGGCGTCGCCCTCGTCGCCGACGGGAACTTCATCTCCGGTATGGGCGTCGATTTTCGAGATATCAACAACGACGGTTACCCGGACATTGCGTTCGTGGCTCTGAACAATCAGACTTTTCCGATTTTTCAAAACGACGCCGGAAAAATGTTTGAGGAAATTACCGAGCGGAGTGGGATGCGAGAGCTCAGCCGGTCCATGGCCGGCTATGGCGCAGGTCTCTTTGATTTTGACAATGATGGATGGAAGGATTTGTTTGTGAGCCGCGGGCACGTGGAATCACGGTCGAGGCCTGACCAGGAGGTTGATCAATACAATACGGTGTTTAGAAACCTTGGCTCAACCGGCCGCTGGCAGGCCCTAATCGAGGAGGCCGGTCTCATCGCCTCGCCCCCGGCACGTCATCGTGGATGCGCCTTTGGCGACTTGGACGGTGACGGCCGAATCGACGTTGTGGCGACAGCGATCGAACGGCCGGCCGAGATCTGGATGAACCGAACCGAAGGCGCTGGAAACTGGCTGGGCGTTCGGCTGGAGGGAACCAAGAGCAACCGCGACGGGATCGGCGCGGTGGTCAAGGTGGTTACGAAGGCGGGCGCCCAGTACAATCACATGACCACCAGCACCGGGTACGCCTCCTCCAGCCACGGACCTGTGCATTTTGGGCTTGGCACGGAGCGGCGCGCCGAATACGTCGAGATTCGCTGGCCGTCGGGCATCCTACAGCATCTTCGGAAAGTCGCCGGGAACCAAACCATCACGGTGAAGGAAGCTGCGGGTTGACCATCTCCAGCTTGAAGTTGCCCGGCTGCTGTTCTGCGGTGAGCTGGTCGACAATCTTCCTTTCTCTCGCGCCATCTTGCGGCCGGTTCAGGCGGTAATAAAGAACAGAGAGCTCAATGTGGGGCGGTAGCCAGTCCGGATCGCCTCCCTCCACCTGTTCGAGATCTTTCACGGCAGCAGCGAGCTGCCCTTGCGCCCGCTCGACGCGCGCGAGCTGGTAGCGGGCCGCGAATGAGTGAGGGTTAATCTGAACCGCGCGCTCGAGATGCGCCTTGGCGGCGTCCAAGTGCCGCTCAGTATAAAGGATTGTCCCCAGGTGCAAGTCCGCCTGAAAGTCATTGGGGTTGGCGTCGAGCACCTTCTGGAACGCAGCCACCGCTCCCTGGAGATTTCCCTCCGACTCCATCATCGTGCCCTCGAGCACATCGAGACCGGCAAGATGCGGATTGAGTCGCCTTGCGGCGTCAACGTCCTCGTGCGCCTGGGCGAAGCGCCGGATCTTCAGGTTTGCTTCCGCGGCCGCTATGTACATCCGGGGGCTATGCGTTTGCCCGGCCACCTTTTCGAGCCGGGCTACGCCTTCGTAGATGCGGCCGACGCTAACAAGTGCTGATCCCAGCACCCACTCGAGGTAGAGATCGCTGGAGTTAGCTTTCTCGAAGGGCGCAAGAAGCGAGACAGCCTCCGCGTTGCGGCCCAGGCGCAGATAGCAGTTGCCTAGCAGTGCCGCCACTCGCGCGTCATCCGGGTGCGACTTGTTGAGAGAGCTGAACAAACCAACGGCTTTGTCAACGTCTCCTTTCTTAAGATAGGCGAGGCCCAGGGCGAGGTTGAGCGCGCGGCTGCCGGGGGCAAGCGCGAGCGCAGCGCGGTATTGTGCAATGGCCTCGTCAAAGCACCCCAGAGAAATGAGCGCTGCGGCCAGGCTCACGCGAGCCGCGATCATATCCGGCTGAAGCCGGATGAGCTCCTGATATTCCTGCACAGCGAGCGCATCATCGCCGCGCTGCTGGGCCGCAATTGCATCCCGGAAAAGCTGTTTCAGGTCGGAATTCTGTGCGGACGCCACACAGCAGAGAAGAAGAACGAGTAGGAAGCACAAAAGGAAAGAAACGGCGGGTGGAGTCCTGACGAGAGGAATGAATGGGCGCGAGGAGGGCGTCTCAGAAGTTGTGAAAAAGCCGATTAACGAGTAAAAAGCCTCACGCAAAGGCGCAAAGCCGTGAAGGGGCGCAACGTAGAGAGAGGAGGTGTTCTTAGCGTTCCTTTGCGCCTTGGCGTCTTTGCGAGAGGTTTTGCATTTTTTCACATCTTCGTCAGAAAGTCAGCCGGCCCGCGAGCTGGATGGCACGAGCAGCGTTGGGCTGCTCGAACAGGGGCTGGAGGCCGGTTGTGGCGCTCGGAGCCTCGCCATTAGGATGATTGAAGGCGTTGAAAAAGTCTCCTTCAAGTCGGAATTTTATTCGCTCGCCAAGCGAAAACGTCTTGAAGAGCGAGATGTCCGAATCCCATGCCCCGGGCCCGATAATGTTCCCCAGCGGACTGTAGTTGTAATAGTTGACCGGGGCGTCGTAGCAACCGCTGCTTAATTGCACGGGAAGCTGGCCAACGTATTGACCTTCGCAGTTGGGTCCGGCGGGCCTCACGACATCCTGAGCGATGTTATCCGGAATGAGCGTCGAGAGATTTCCTCCTGAGACGTTGCTGGCTTGCGTCGGATTAAATGATCCCTTAAACCACAACCGGTACTCGTTTCCACCGAAGTTGAGAGTGGGACGCTGGTTGGCAGGAATCCTTGGATTACCGAACTGATAGAGCGAAGAGCTGATGCTCATCCAGTAACCGCTATTCCAGGTTGAAATCGTTGAAAGCTCCCATCCGCCAATCGCCGCATCGAGGGGGCGAGACATGTTTCGGCCAAATCGTTGTCCACGGCCGAAAGGAAGCATAAATACGACATCGAAGGTGACGCGGTGAGGCGGAATGGTGGCGCTATTGTAGTATGCCAAGCTCTGGAGTTGGCTATAACTCAAGTTCGTAGGCTCTCCGAGAAGCTGGATCGCGGCTGGTACATCTGCTCCGCCTCCACCGCTCACGCTCCCCGGCGAATTGATGGTGGTAGCAGGGAGTCCGAATCCATTCGGATCGCTGGTTGAGAGCGCCCGCGAGTAAGTATAGAACCAATCGAAACTGATGCCATTGGCAAATCGCCTCTGGAACTGGAGCTGGGCGGCATTATCCCAGGAATAGCCGGTCATGTTGTCTGCAATCGGATCCCAGAATGGATTTTGCCGTAAAAGAGCGGTGTTTGCAGGCGGCACCTGGCCGGTTCGTACCGCGTAATTGTATTGCGGCTCCTGGGGATCGACTGAAAATTCCTGCTCCTGATCCATCCCATGCGTTCCAATGTAGCTGATCCGCATGAGGATGTTAGCCGGCAATTCACGTTCCAGGGTCGCGTTCCAGGTCTCTTCCATGGGGTCGTTCCAGGTATTTCCTGTCCACATCGTTGCTTCATAGGGTGGTGGCCCCACGCAGCTCGGGCAAACGCCAGTGACACTCACCGTTGTCGCGGGTATGTAATCGTCCGCCGGGGGCGTTGAGACGTAAGGGAACGTTAAATCGCTGTTTTGCGCGAAAATATTGTTGACAAACCGCAAATTAAGAGGCGGATTAACGCGCGTGGATTGCAAAAGCAGGTTAAGAGGCATCGGGAAATAATACGTTCCGAAGGCGCCTCGCAAGACAGTTTTGTTGTTGAGCTTAAAGGCAGCGCCCAGGCGGGGCGAAAAGTTATGATAAATCTGCCTGAAAAGAGCCGACGGATAGCCGACTGAGTCCGCGGTGGCTGACGTGAGCCCGACAGCCTCCCAGGACTGAATGACGGCGGGCGGGATTCCGGGTATAGCTGTAATGGGGGTGTTACCGATAGTGAGCACCTGGTTCGCCGTCAGCACGTTATTAGGGTTTGGTTCAGACAAGCTCAGGCCCTGCTCTTTATAAGGAGACCAGTAATCCCAGCGCAGCCCGAAATTGAGCGTCAGTCGCTGGCTGACGTGATATCTGTCCTGGCATAGAGGCCGATATTCGTCTGGCGAAAATAGAAAAAGCCGTGATTGAATTGGTTTGACAAATAATTGGGGAGACCCAGGAGCAGCTCCGCAAATCCGGATCCTGTAAGCGGGACAGCCGCCTGGTTTGCCGGCGACCA
>JASHTR010000433.1 GCA_030040455.1 Terriglobia bacterium
CCGTGCACGCCCGGCAGACGGTGGCTCGCCGGCACTCGAACATCTTCGAACGAGAGCATACTCGTCACTGAAGCGCGCAACGAGCCCTTCCCTTTGATATCCCGGGCGCCAAATCCTGGCATTCCCCGTTCCACGAGGAATCCGCTGATTCCTTCCTCTGTCTGCGCCCAAACAATCGCCACATCCGCAATCGAGCCGGATGTAATCCAGGCTTTTTCACCATTAAGAATAAAGAAGCCGCCGTCTCTCACGGCGCGAGTTCGCATGGCGGCAGGATTTGACCCGAAGTCCGGCTCCGTCAGTCCGAAACAGCCCACGGCTTTTCCCTGCTGAAGAGCGGGCAGCCACTGCTGTTTCTGCTCGTCACTCCCATAGGCGTGAATGGGATACATCACCAGCGCTCCTTGCACGGAAACAAAGCTCCGCAAGCCGCTGTCGCCACGCTCCAATTCCTGCATCACCAGGCCGTATTGCACATTGGACATCCCGGCGCAGCCGTAACCTTGAAGGTTCGCGCCAAGAAAGCCCAGCTTCGCCATTGGGTTAACCAGATGTCGTGGAAAAACGCCTTCGCGGTTCCATTCCTCGATATGCGGGATGACCTCGCGATTGACAAACTCGCGCACCGTCCTGCGGACCAGTTTTTCCTCGTCACTCAGGAACGAATCAATCTCAAGGAAATCAACACCGTGAAATGGGAACAAGCCAAACCCCCGCGAGAGCAACCGACAACGGATGATGAATGACCGGAAAGGAGTGCGAGCGGCTTTGCCGCCTGTCTTGCGAAAGCTTCAGGCTTTCCGGGCAAGAGCACGCACTTTTTTATCTTCGCGGTGCTCGCAGGATGAGCCTTCGAGCACCGCGAAGGATAAATACCTCACGCCCTCCGGAAGGGCGGAGCCCTTCCGCACGTCAAGCGGCAAAGCCGCCCGCCAGGATCGCTTTTATTGCGCTGGTGCAGGTTGCTGACTCGCTACCGGACGCATGGCGAGGGGAGCTGTCGAGGCAGGGTCTATCGAAGGATCGTGTTCGAGGCCGTTCGGTTGCCGCAAAATGTTCTCCGGACCCGCACTCGCAAGAATCTCTTTCACCTGATCTGGATTGGTGAGAAGGGGCGAATCGGGAAATTGCCTCGCTGGCTGTCCCTTCAAAACCTGGCTCATGAAATCGATCCATATCGGTAGGGCCACGTGGGAGCCTTCCTCGCCTTTGCCGAGCGTCTGATGGTTGTCGTAGCCCACCCAAACGCCGCAGGTGATGGAGGGTGAAAATCCAATGAACCAGGCGTCCGTAAAATCGTTGGTCGTGCCGGTTTTTCCCGCGAGGGGGTATTCGGCGGCCAAGGGCCGCGCGCGAACTGCTGTCCCAGAATAAATCACCTGTCGCAGCATGGAAACCATCAGACGCGCCGCTCCGGCGGGAAGCGCATCCGTCACTTTGGCTGGAAAGTCGTCAATCACGCGGCCCTCATAGTCTCCCACCCGGAGGATTGCGCGCGGTGAGAGGTGCAAGCCGTCGTCCGGAAATGTCGTATAGGCGGAAGTATGCTCCAGCACGGTCAACGAGGATGCTCCCAGGGCAAGAGGAAGGTTAGGAACCAGTCGCGAGGTGATGCCAAACTCGCGGCAAAGCCGGATCACTTTATCGATCCCCACGCGCGCCAGCAGCTTCACGGCGGGCACATTGCGCGACTCCGCCAGGGCGCGCAGCAGCGTGATGCGGCCCTCATACCGATTATCGTAGTCATGGGGAGCCCAACCACCATAACTCACGGGATCATCCACAATCGTATCAAAGGGGCTGAAGTTCTCCAGCAACGCTTCCGAATACACATAGACTTTAAAGGACGATCCCACCTGCCGCTCGGCCATCACCGCGCGGTTGAACTGGCTTCGATTATAGTCGTAGCCGCCCACCATGGCCTCAATCTCACCCGTTTTGTTGTCAATCACCACCATCGCGCCCTGAACCGTCGGATATTGGTCAAGCGTGGCGTGAACGGTTCGGGATCCGACGCTCAGAACGTGAAAGAGATCGACGTCGCCCATTGTGAAGATGGCCGCCGGCGTGGTTGCTTTCGTCCATGCGAAGTCCGCGGGTGTAAGGCGCGCGGTAAGATCGCCAAACCTGACGAGAGCATAACCTGGCTTCACCGCCATTACGAGCCCGTGAATACGGCCTCCGGCAATTACGGGCTGCTCCCAGTCGGGATCGGAATAGGTTTCAAGCGTGGCGGGCTCACCGGCCTCCGTCCTTTCCGGATGCTTCAGGATATTCTTCTCGGGGCCTCGCCATCCGTGATGTTTGTCGTATGCTCTCAAACCCTCGCGCAGGGTCTGCTCCGCAATCTGTTGCAGCTGAGGATCGAGCGCCGTGTAGACCCGCAGTCCGTTGGTGTTCACCACTTCGGCGCCGTACTTCTCGAGCAGAAGCGCCCGCACATATTCAACAAAATAAGGCGCAACTTCCCTGTTCCATCGTTGCACGTGCAGCCCCAGTGGCCCCGCCACCGCAGCCTGGTATTGCTGCGCGCTGATCTTGTGATTGTTGAGCATGGCCCCCAGCACTTCGTTGCGCCGCAGCAGGGCGCGCCTCGGATGCCGGATCGGCGAATAGTACGTGGCGCTCTTCAGCAACCCGGCGAGTGTTGCCGCTTCGGGCAGCGTCAACTGCTGGATGGATTTGCCAAAATATCGCTCGGAAGCGGCCTCCACGCCAAAACTCCCCTCGCCCCAGGGCATGATGTTGCAATACATGGTAAAGATCTGGGCCTTCGTGAAGTGCCGCTCAAGCTGAATGGCAAGGAGCGCTTCGCGGATTTTCCGCTTAAAAGACCTCTGAGGTGTCAGGAAAAGCCGCCGGCTCAACTGCTGCGTCAGAGTGCTCGCTCCCTCCACCTCCCGCCACTCCATGATGTCGATGATGGCTGAACGCACGATGCCCAGGACATCAACGCCAAAGTGGCTTTCAAAGTGGCGGTCTTCCACGGAAAGGATAGCGTCCCGCAGGACCGCGGGTATCTGGTTGTAGGTCACCAGAACCCGCCGCTGGAGCGCGAAGCTGCCGATCACCGTCCCGTTCGCCGCGTAAACTTGGGTCATGACGTCCGGACGATAATCGAAGAGCTCGCTCACTTGCGGCAGGTTCGAAGAATAAACGAACACCAGGCCGCTCAGCGCGCCAACGCCGATGGCCAGCAGCGTCAAAATGACAAAGGCAAGTTGCCCGAAAATCCTGTGGCTCCGGACACGAGGCCCTGAAGGGCGAGCCGGAGGCTTCAGTTGTCGGTACGACCGCGCGTCGGGCATGTGAGGGCCTTCCTAATGCCATTCTAGGACCTCGCCTCCCAACCGTCAACGACGCCCTACGACGCCAGGTTTGGCAACACAAAATGATACGGCTAACGGGAAGATCTGAAGCTGTGATCGCCACGACGAATCCGCTTTTTGAATTCGTCGTGGGTTTTTTATGCGGATGAAAGGCCGACAGCGGGAAAAACCCTCGCTGGGACGACCTCTCGCAGCGGGCGGAAGCCGTGACGTTAGATTTTCTTGAGGGCTTCGAGGAAGTCTTTGGGACGAGGGAACACGCGGCGGCGCGAGATTGGCGTGTCCGGCTTCATGCCCGAGCCCAAAAAATCGGCAACGGCTGAGGCAGGCACGCGCGCTACCATGCGATCCACCGACGCAAACCGGATGCGCAAGTCGCGGTCGACGATGAAGACGGAAGGGATGGCAATCCCGCCCCTTTCCTTCTCGCTCAAAATACCCCAGGCCGTGACGATCTCCTTTTTCGTGTCACAAAGAAGCGGAAAGAGGAACTTGAGCCTCTGTCGCACGTTTTCGGATTTCATTGGCTCATCGACTGAGACGGCGGCCACGTCCGCACCGGCGCGGCAAATGTCTCCGTAACGGTCTCGATACTCCGCCAACTGGCGAAGGCAGAACGGTCACCAATGGCCGCGATAGAAGACAAAGACGCGCGGCCCGCTCGAAACAAGCTCGGAAAGCCGCCACGCTTTCCCGGTGGAATCGGGCAATTCAAAATCCGGCACCGTCTCGCCCGTCTGCGGAACGCGACCCTTCTCCATGGTCGCTATTTTACCTCAAGGCAGTGCTAAGCTTAATGACCGTGAAGCTTTCATACAACAAGGTTGCCGGTCAAAGCGTTGAGCGTCTCGCGGCCCTGAGCGACGGCATTTTCGCCGTGGCGATGACGCTCCTGGTGCTGGACCTGCGGGTGCCCACCATCGAGGCGGTTCATAGCGAACACGATCTTGGGCACGCCATGGTCGCCCTGGCGCCGCAGTTTATCACTTACCTCATGAGCTTTTTGACGCTCGGCATTTTCTGGGTCGGCCAGCAAACGCAGCTCAATCACCTTGCGCGCGCGAACCGCGACCTGAGTTGGATTCACATCGCCTTCCTCTTCGCGGTCACCCTTACCCCCTTCTCAACTTCGCTGCTTGCCCACTTCATTGCCCTCCGTCTTGCGCTTCTGGCCTATTGGGCGAACATCCTCCTGCTGGGAGTGATTCTTTATGCGAGCTGGGGTTATGCGATCCGCGCGAGCCTCGTCAAGGACGACCTGCCCGAAGACGTTCCGGCTGCCGTCTGCCGCCGCATTAAGATTGCCCAGGCCCTCTACGCCGTAGGCGCCGCTCTTTGCCTCATCAACACAACCTGGAGCATTGCTTTTATCGTCCTCGTGCAACTCAACTATGCCGTCGCTCCGCGCATTCGCTTTTCCCGCCGCTGATTTTTCCTTCGCGCGCGTCATCGCACGCGCAAAATAAGGCATTTTAGATAATGGGTTTCAGGAACGGTGAGAAGAATCGGATGGTCTCGGGATTGCGTGCGTCTCTCCACCACCGAAACGGTCCGATGCGCGTCCAGAGCCGCGCTTGCAACCGCGCCGAGAAATTCAGCTTCGCTCACATGAAAAGAGCACGAGCAGGTGATGAGAAATCCGCCCGGGGTCATCATTTTCAGCGCGCGCAGGTTCAGCTCCTTGTAAGCTCGTAGCGCTGCTTCGCTGCTGGCTTTGTGGCGGGCGAAAGCCGGGGGATCGAGCACCACCGTCTCAAACCGCGCTCCGCTGCGATCTGCCGCTTTCA
>JASHTR010000434.1 GCA_030040455.1 Terriglobia bacterium
TGTTGGCCTCGTGCGCGTGCTGGATGAGAGCCTCGATATCCAGCCCGTGCGGATTCAAGACTCCTCCGTGCACGTCGGCAACCCCAATGATTTTGTATCCCGCTGCATACAACAGGCGGGCAGCGTTGGAGCCCACATTACCAAAACCTTGAATAACAACCCGCGTCGAATCACGCGTGCGGTTAAATCGCTTCAACGCCTGGTCGCAAACGATCTTGCACCCGCGTCCGGTCGCCTCGCGCCGTCCCCGTGAACCGCCCAAATCCAGCGGCTTGCCGGTAACGCTGGCCGTCACCGTATGGCGAACGTGCATGGAATAAGTGTCCATCATCCAGGCCATGATCTGTTCGTCGGTGTTCATGTCCGGAGCGGGAACGTCGCGCTCGGGTCCAATGTAATCCAGTATTTCCGCCGTGTAACGGCGCGTAATCCGCTCGAGCTCCGCGCGAGTGAGCTTTTCCGGATCGCAAATCACTCCGCCCTTCGCGCCGCCGAAGGGGATGTTGACCACCGCACACTTCCAGGTCATTTCAGCGGCAAGGCCTCTGATCTCGTCCAGCGTAACCTGCGGGCTAAAGCGCACCCCGCCTTTTGAAGGGCCCCGCGCGATGCTGTGCTGCACCCGGAAGCCGTCAAAGACTTCCAATCCACCAGCTTCCATCTCGACGGGAATATGAACGATGATCTCCCGGTTGGGAGCGAGCAGGTACTTGCGCAGGCCGTCGTCCAAGCCAAGCTTTGCTGCCGCGACGTCAAAACGCGCGGCCATCGATTCGTAGACGCTCAGCTCTTTTTCGATTTCGGTGACACTCATCACACCTCGAGCGGCTTATTTGCGGCGTTTAGCCCTGTGGTCCACGTGATTTTCTTCTATCTTGCGGCTAAGTGTGTTGCGATGGATGCCCAACATTTGCGCAGCCTTGGACCGGTTGCCGTCATTTTTTTCAAGCGCTTTCCGGATGAACCTTCGCTGGAATTCGCTGATCGCGTCTTCGTAATGCAATCCCTGCTCGATCATCTGATTAATGAGGGCGTCAAGCTGATCTTTCACGGCAATACTCCAACCGCAGAAATTTTACAAGCTGAGGTTCTTGCTTGAGGCGGTGTGCTTGCTCGATTGCATCACAGCCTGCCGGAATTTCTGGAATCCAGACCGAAAATCTGCCTTGAGATCACCCGGCATGAGCAATGCCAGGGCGCGCGAGCCGGTGGAAACGTAAGGAGCCAGGCGGGATCGTCCTACGGCGTTCGGCTTGATCGCGAAGGCCACAAGGATCATCAGCAGGATCGCGTCAATGACCACCCCGCGGATCAGGCCGAAAACACCGCCCAGAAAGCGGTCAAACCACTCAACGCCCGCCGCCCGGAGCACCACGCGAGCCACGAAGGAGACAATCGCTCCGACGACCAGCACCGCTACAAAAATCGCCAGGAAGCCGGCTGCCAACGCCACTTCGTGCGATTTGGTCAGGTCCTCGAACCAGCCAGCGGCGCGATGAAACTCCAAGGCCGAAATTACAATCGCCGCCACCAGAGTTGCCAGCGAAATGAGCTCGCGGATGAACCCTTTTCGTATCGCCAGGATGACCGAGAGAACAATAATTATTGCAAAGGTCCAATCGACCCAATTCCAAACGCCCATGTGCGATCAAACAAGATTGCTCAATATAGGTCTCGCCCCGTCAACATGCGGAGCGCCTCCCGGTATTTTTCACTGGTCCTTCGGATGACCTCAGGAGGCAAGGGCGGCGGCGGCGGCTTCTTGTTCCATGGGACGGATTCGAGATAGTCGCGGACAAATTGCTTATCAAACGATGGCTGAGGGCCCCCCGCCTGATAATTTTCCAGGGGCCAAAAGCGGGAAGAATCCGGCGTAAGAACCTCATCGATCAAAACAATCTCTTCGCCGCAAAGGCCCCATTCAAATTTCGTGTCGGCCAGGATGATGCCGCGCCTGGCTGCGAAGTCTCGTGCCCGCGAATAAAGGCCCAAGCTGAGGTCGCGCAACTTTCCGGCATATTTGCTGCCAATCCGGGTCGCCATTTCTTCCAGGGAGATGTTTTCGTCGTGGCCGGAGGCGGCCTTCGTGGCAGGCGTGAAAATCGGCTCCTCCAGCTTCGCCGATTGGACGAGACCCATCGGAAGCCGAACGCCGCAAATTTCTCCGGTCTCCTTATAGTCCTTCCAGCCTGATCCTGCAAGATACCCGCGCACCACGCATTCCACCGGAAAGGGACGAGCCTTCCGCACCAGCATCGAGCGTCCTGAAATCTCTTCCGTAAAAGGATGAAGCTCCGACGGATAGTCGCGCGTATTCTCGGTAATGAAGTGGTTCCGACAGAAATCCCAAAACAT
Organism: Terriglobia bacterium; assembly: GCA_030040455.1. Lineage (GTDB taxonomy): Bacteria > Acidobacteriota > Terriglobia > UBA7540 > UBA7540 > RH2-MAG17b. The sequence continues at coordinate 2,356 of JASHTR010000434.1, forward strand.
CCTGAACCAGAAGCAGGAAAGCTGGGTTAGCACGCGCCCTTTGTCCGGAATCCCCTCTGCCATGACTACATCAAAGGCAGAAAGGCGATCCGTGGCCACCACCAGGAGACGGCCTTCGCCCAGATCATAAATATCCCGTACCTTTCCCCGGGAGAAGAGCTTGATTCCGGGCAGGGAAGTTACCGTTAATGTTTCGGGGTGAATTGAATGAGCCACAGCGCTTCGAACCTTGTCATTGTAGACCATCGATTTGCTTTGTCAACCCTGAAATAAACCGTGAAAAAAACTGGGTCACGTCAAAGTCGGCAAGGTGATCGTTGTAGCGCAGCGTTCGTCTTGTAACACTGCGGCTTTTCCAATCGATTACAAGCCGCAGGGCTGAAATGCGAGCCCTGCGCTACAAAAGCGCACCGTCCATGGATGCGGCCGTGGCTTTGACGGAACCGTGTGAATCAACCCATCTTCTTGCGTGCTGAGGAAAGCAGGATGTAAACTGAGTTTCGAGAAACGTGTCCAGGCTGGAGAGGCAATGGAGGAAACCGTTTATGTTAACCCCCCTTCGTGGTGAATGGATTGCAAACCGCAGCGGGCCCGTGGTGACGCAATTGCATTATGCCCGCCAGGGCAGGATCACCGAGGAAATGAAATTTGTCGCCCAGCGCGAGAAGCTTTCTCCGGAGGACGTGCGTTCCGAAGTGGCGCGAGGGCGGATGATTATTCCCGCCAACATCCGGCACGCGGAGCTTGAGCCCATGGCGATCGGCATCGCCGCCAAATGTAAAATCAACGCGAACATCGGGAATTCCGCCACCACGTCGAATATCGGCGAGGAAGTCGATAAGCTGCGCACGGCGGTCCAATACGGTGCCGACACGGTGATGGACCTCTCAACCGGCGGCAATATTCATGACATCCGCGAAGCGATTTTGCGATCGAGTCCGGTTCCCGTAGGGACAGTGCCCATCTACGAAGCCATCACGCGCGTGAAGCACGTGCGCGATCTCACGCCGGAGCTGATGCTGGAAGTGATCGAAGAGCAAGCTGCGCAGGGCGTGGATTACATGACCATTCACGCTGGAGTGTTGCGCGAGCACATCCCGCTCACGCGCAATCGCATCACGGGCATCGTGAGCCGCGGCGGGGCGATTATGGCTCAATGGTCGGTGGAGAACCGCAAAGAGAATTTCCTCTATGACCGCTTCGCGGACATCTGCAAAATCTTCCAAAAATACGATGTTTCCTTCTCTTTGGGCGACGGCCTGCGGCCCGGCAGCGTTGCCGACGCCAGCGATGAAGCGCAGTTTGCCGAGTTAAAAACACTCGGCGAGTTGACGAAAAAAGCCTGGGAATATGACGTACAGGTCATGATCGAAGGCCCCGGCCACATCCCGATGGACCAGATCAAGCTGCAAGTGGATAAGGAAATGGAAATGTGCCACGAAGCGCCGTTCTACACGCTGGGCCCGCTCGTGACGGATATCGCTCCGGGCTACGACCACATCACCTCCGCTATCGGCGCGGCAATGATCGGCTGGCACGGTGCTTCAATGCTTTGTTACGTCACGCCCAAGGAACACCTCGGGTTGCCCAACCGCGAAGACGTGCACCAGGGGATCATCGCCTATAAAATTGCCGCTCACGCCGCGGACGTGGCCCGCCACCGGCCGGGTGCACGCGACCGTGATGACGCGCTTTCCTATGCCCGTTTTCTCTTTGACTGGAGCAAGCAGTTCGAGCTTTCGCTCGACCCTGAAACCGCGCGCTCCATGCACGATGAAACGCTCGCTGACGATTACTACAAGGATGCGAAATTCTGCTCCATGTGCGGACCGAAGTTCTGCTCGATGAACACCACCCAGGTGATGGAAGAACATCTCGGGCTCGACCAGGCGCAGCGAGAGCAGAAGTACGCCGAGTTGCTGAGCAAGGTGGGAACGTAGGTATTCAACAGGCCAGCGATGGAAAGGTAACCACGGCTAATCCAAAGGGAGCCCCTCCGGCTCTGCAGGAGGATACTTACTTTATCTCGCGGGCAGGACCAATGAAGCGTAGATTTCTCACGACGACCAAAGCCCACAGCTAGAAAAACGCTGACCGTGGCCAAGACACCTGACTGGATGCTAAAAAACCTTTGCAGCCTGTCATTCTGATCGAAGCGAAGAATCCCGGTATTTCAATCAAGCACATACGGCGATCCTCCCTTCGTTTCACTCAGGGCCGCCTTCGGCTCCTCAGGATGACAGTTCCAAGAGTTTTTCAGCCACCTGCTAAAAATACACCCATTCGTAATTCTGAATTCGGCTCAGACCTAATTCATTCGAGGAGAATAATCGCATGTTCGAAGGACAGGTTGCACTCATCACCGGAGCTTCCAGCGGCATTGGCCGCGCCACAGCAGAAGCCTTTGCGCACGAGGGCGCTTCGGTCGTGGTGAATTATCACAAGAACCAGAAGGGCGCGGAAGAAGCGGTTAAAAATATTGTAAAGATGGGGCGGGAAGCAATTGCCCTCCAGGCGGATGTAACACATAGCGCGGAAGTAAAGAGGATGGTGGACGCCACGCTCAACAAGTGGAGCAAGATCGATATTCTGGTGAACAATGCCGGCGACCTCCTCGCTCGCCGGACGCTTGCCGACATGACGGAGGAATACTGGGATAAGATCATGGCGTTGAACCTGAAGAGCGTTTTTCTATGCGTGCAGGCTGTCTGGAAGCGCATGGCGGACCGCAAGAGCGGAAACATCATCAACGTGGCCTCGATTGCCGGACGCAGCGGCGGTGGGGTGGGAACCACAGCCTATTCCGCGGCTAAAGGAGGCATGATTACCTATACCAAGGGGCTTGCCAAGGAGCTGGCTGCCTACGGGATTCGCGTGAATGCGGTCGCTCCCGGCGTCATTGCCACGCCTTACCACGAGCGTTACAGTCCGCCGGAAATTCTTAACAAGTTCATCGCCGGCATCCCAATGGGCCGCGCGGGGACTTCGGAAGAAATTGCGGACGTGATTGTGTTTCTTGCTTCTCCCGCCGCGCGCTACATGACGGGCGAGACCGTGGAAATAAATGGCGGAATGCTGATGGACTGAAGAGACAGTGATGAGTGATCAGTGACGAGTGATCAGTGACGAGTGAGATGGTAAAAAAATCGACAGCCTCTCGCAAAGGCGCCAAGTGAAAACAAATCAGAAATCAGAAACTAGAAATCAGAAGCCAAACAGATAAACGTGTTGGTCTTGGCCTTTCCTTAGCGCCTTGGCGTCTTGGCGAGAGGTTTTAATCGTTCAATAGGAAATCAGAAACCAGAAACTAGAAATCAGAAGCCAAGCAAGGTTGATCCATGCAAAAACACATCTTGGCGGTCCTGCTGCTTCTCTTG
>JASHTR010000435.1 GCA_030040455.1 Terriglobia bacterium
AGCACGTGGCTATCGAGGCCCACTTCCTGAGCCCGCGGCAACGCTTCGGGCAGCACTTTCAGTGCGCCCTGCGATCCGCAGGAAGCTACCAGCAACCCCAGCCCTCCGCCCGCAATCCCGAGCAGTACGCTCTCCGTCAGAAGCTGGCGGATGAGCCGACGGCGGCCCGCGCCGAGCGCAATGCGGATGGCGAATTCGTGAGTGCGGCCCGTCGAGCGCGCCAGCGAGAGATTTGCCACGTTGACGCAGGCAATGAGAAGCACGAAACCCACGGCTGCCAGCAGCAGTAGCAGATAAGGCTGGATGTCTCCCACCACGCTCTGTTTGAGAGGAACCAGCGTGATTCCCGTGCCCTTGTCGGCATCAGGATATTCTTCCGCCAGATGCCGAGCGATGGCATCCATATCCGCCTTCGCCTGAGCGATTGTGACGCCCGACTTCAGTCGTCCGACCGCATCCATGCCCATGCCCGCCACTTTGCGGTTGCGAAAGGTCGGATAGTTCCACTGGCCGATAGGAAGGTACAAATCACTGGGCTGGAAATTGCCGCTACTGTAATAGAAATTGGAAGGGATCACTCCGATGATGGTGTAAGCCTTGCCGTTGAGCGTGAGGGCCTTGCCCAACACGTCCGGCGAAGAGGCAAATTTGCTTTTCCACAATCCCCCGCTAATCAGGACAACCGGCGCTGCCCCGACTTGATCCTCTGCGGCGGTGAATGTACGGCCAATGACTGGCTTGACGCCGAGGAGCGGAAAAAAGCTCGCCGAGACCATTTCCCCCGGCAGATGCTCCGGCTCGCTCATACCTGTCAAGTCGAAATCGTCTGCGCGGTATCCGGCCAGCGCGGAAAAGGAATGGTTATCTCGTATCCAGTCGAGAAAGTTCGGATAAGAAACCGACGAGTAAGTAAATTGACGCGTTCGCGCGTAAACCGCCACAAGCTGGTTCGGGTGATCGAAGGGTAGCGGATTCAGCAACACGCCGTTCACCACAGAAAACATCGCCGTATTCGCGCCGATTCCGAGCGCAAGCGTGATGATCGCCACGGCCGTGAACCCAGGATTCTTTCGGAACTGGCGCAGGCCGAAGCGGAGGTCATGGATCAAATCCTCAACCCAACGCAGCCGGTCCGCATCGCGACACTGTTCTTTCTTCTGCTCTACCCCGCCAAAGGCCCGCAGCGCCGCATATCGAGCCTCTTCGGGAGACATTCCTGCCTCGATGTTCTCCTGCGTCTTCAGCTCGATGTGGTGTTGCAGCTCTTCATCAAGCTCGCGCTCAGCCGCGTGCCGGCCCAACACCGATCCAAATCGCTTAATCCACGACATGACAAACCTCAAGTTAGCTTTCGGCAGTCAGCCATCAGCGGTCAGCAGACGTTCTCATGGTTCCGTGGCCGATTTCTGAAAGCTGGTCGCTGACGGCTAGCTCACGCATAACGCAACACTTTGGCTACGCCTTCGGCGACTCGTGCCCAGTTTTCCTGCTCTTCGGCTAGACGCTTTTTGCCCTTTGGCATCAGGCGATAGTATTTGGCCCGGCGATTGTTTTCCGAGGCCTTCCACTCCGGCGCGATCCACCCGGCCTGCTCCATGCGGTGAAGCGCCGGGTAAAGCGAGCCTTCTTCGACGCGCAGGGCGTCTTCGGATAGCTGTTTGACCCGCAAAGTGATGCCGTAGCCGTGCTGCGGACCGCGTGTCAGCACCTTCAAGACCAGCAGGTCCAGAGTCCCCTGCAACTTGTCGTATCCCATAAAGTTCTCCTAGTTGTCTATGAAAGAATGCGCCGGTGTCGGTCCAATGTCAAGCGGGGAAGTTTACGCTCGTCCGGCAGATGGACTTGCGCTCTCTATGTGGGTCCGAGCGGCAGAAATCAGGTGGGAACAAGCGATTTGAGGAGTCTAACCTGTACGCGGCACGAGGAGGTGCGCAGCGTGCTCGGCACCGGTGTGAAGGACGACAGTGCCTGGCGCGCTCGGCGCGTAGTCGCCGGGGAACGTGCCGAACAGGGCATTTCGCCGCCAGAACCAATGTCCTTGGACGTCAAGACACAGTGTCTCGCCGCGGCGAAAAAGCGTAGCCGACGGAAGCAGCTCGATATCGACGGCAGCGATCTCGCCCGGCTTGAGAGGTTCTTCGTGATCGAAAGGCAAAACGGGGCGATAGGGCTCGCTGCTCGCGGCATCGACTCGACGAAGGGCCACACGCAACCAACCCCTGCTGACGACGTCGTATCCGAAGCCAAAGGAGCCTTCAAAGACGATGTTCCGTCCGTTTGCAATCTTGCGCACGGCGACAAAAAGATGCGCGTCGTTCGCTCCGACGAGCTCGACGAAAAGCCGGAGCTTCATCGGACCAACGAGCTCAAGATCGGCCGAAACAGGGAACGCGAAACTTGCACGACCCGTTCTCGAATTGAAGTGAGTCGTGACGGGCGTCTGTACGGGAGATTCGCTCAGCATACCCGACCCGAGATAGAGCGCCGCCCATCGCGTCCCCGCGAGCGGCCAGGAGCGCTCCTCCCTCACCTCGTGGACGGTGTTGCCGGTCGTGCGCACCTCCAGCCGGACAGGAGCAACCTCGCGCATGCCATTTTCGTGACCCTTCAGAAAGCAGTCGAAGAATCGCGACTGAAGGGCGAGGGCCTCGGGCGAATAGAACGTTGACCACTTGCCTCCACGATGCGTATAAAGGAAGCGCCACTTCGATCGGATACGCCGGAACGCCTCGAAGCTGCCGCGCGTATGAAGCCCCTGATCGGAGAAGCTCGCGCAGATCAGCGCCGGCACCTCAATCTGCTCGAGCTCCGGCTCTGTGGCTCTCCAGAGGTCGTCGCGCAAGGGACGCGCAAGCTGCTCGCGTCGAAGCGAAGTCGTCGTGCGCCCCGCCTTCTCCGTCAGGTTTGCCCAGAATGGGACGAATCCGTCTTCGCGGACGCCTCCCGGATAGGCCAAGTCGCGATAGGCGTCTGTGAAGCCTTCCCACGGGCAGATTGCGGCGAGCGGCTTCGGACGAAGCGCAGCCACCTTCCACTGACTGATCGCGAGATAGGAGACTCCGATGAGCCCTGCCTTCCCCGTCGACCACGGCTGCACTCCGGTCCACTCGATGACCTCCGCGTAATCCGCCGCCTCCTCATCGGAGAGCAACGTTCCTGTTCCCTCTGACGCCCCGAAGCCCCGCAGGTCAACGTTGACCACCGCATAGCCGCGCGTAACCCAATAGCTCGGATCGGGTGCTTCCCAGCTTGTATACGCGGAGAACGTGATGGGAGCCGGCGTGCGCAGGAATCGAAAGCGGGTGGGCGGCAGGTAACCAATGGGAGATTTTCTGGGAAGCACGTCCTTGCCGTAGGGATGCGCGCTCAGAAGCACTGGGAATCTTCCCTCACGCTTGGGGCGAAAGAGGTTGACGCGGAGCGTGACCCCGTCGCGCATCCTGATTCCCACGTTGTGCTCGAATACGATTCCCGGTGCGGGTGGCGTGACCTTGACGTTCGGAAACGCCACCCGCCCGAGCCGCCGCAAGGTATAGCCAAGTCCTGGCGCTTCGCCGCTGAAGGATAGGATCATTGCACACTCCACCGCAAGCAGGATGCGGGCATCCCACTCAGCCTTGCTCCGGCGATCTGATGCTTGTCCGGCCGAATATGTCGACGGTTCAAGGCGCCAAATCCGAAATCTTAGATTGCAAGCCCAAAATTGGCCGTAGCGAGTCCAAAACCCAAAATCGCAAATCCAAAATTCACTTAATGTGCGGCGAGGGGACCCTTCCGAGGCCGCATCCTTTTCATCATGAACATGAGCGGGATCATGCCAAGGCAAGTAAAGGCGAGCAGCCAGAAGACGTCGATGTAGGAAAGCATGGAAGACTGGCGAAGCAGCTCGCTATAAATCAAGCCATGCGCCTGGGAGAGCGCCAGCGCAGGGCTGGAGCCGCCGGATTGAAGCATCCGGGAAGAGCCATTGAGCATGTTCTGATAAGCGCGATCGTAAGGCGTCAGATGACCTATCAGCATGTTCTGGTGCGCCTGGGCACGCCGGGCTACCATCATGGTGACCAGCGAGATGCCCACACTGCCGCCAATATTGCGCGCCACATTGATCAGCCCGGTGGCATTATTCGTCTTTTCGCGGGGAACAAAGTAAAAAGCCATTACGTTGATAGGGACAAAGAGGAATCCTAAGCCGCCGCGCGAAACGCACCAGATCAGCACCAGGGTCATGAAGCTGACGGAAAGGTTGATTTGGGCGAGCTGGGACATGCCGATCGAGAGGATCACCAACCCAAACACCACCAGCCAACGCGCCTCATAGCGGCTGAGCAGCCACCCGACCAGCGGCATGGTGAACATCGTGATGACGGCGCCGGGTGAGAGCACCAGCCCGCTAAGCTCCGCCGTATAACCCATCAAGGTTTGCACCAGCACGGGGAGCAGCACCGTGGTGCCATAGAGCACAACGCCCAGCGCGAACATGGTGAATGTGGAGACGGCGAAGTTCTTGTCCTTAAGCAGGCGCAGATCGATCATCGGCTCCTTCGACCTCAGCTCCCAAATGACGACACCGACGAGGCCGACAACAGCGAGCACCGCGCACGTGATAATGAAATGGGAGCCGAACCAGTCATCCGTCTGGCCCTTGTCGAGCATAATCTGCAGGAAGCCCAAGCCCAAACTGAGCAGACCCAACCCAATGAAGTCGATCTTCAGGCCATCCTTTAATCCCTTGCGGATGAGGTAAGGCGGATCTTTAATGAGGGTGGAAGTCATCAGCAGGGCGATGATGCCCACCGGAATGTTGATAAAAAAGATCCATCGCCAGCTATAGCTATCCGTAATCCAACCTCCCAGCGTGGGGCCGATGATCGGCGCCACCACCACGCCCATGCCGTAGACGGCCATCGCCATGCCTTGTTGCTCCTGGTCGAAGCTCTCAACCAGAATAGCCTGCGAAACCGGCTGCAGGCCGCCGCCGCCAGCGCCCTGAATGACACGCAGGATCACTAGAATGCCCAGGTTGGGCGCCAAGCCGCAAAGAAATGAGCTGACGGTAAAGATGGCAACGCAACCCATATAGAAACGCTTGCGGCCGAAGAGCGTGGAAAACCATCCGGTGAGCGGCAGCACGATAGCGTTTGAGACCAGGTAGGAGGTGAGCACCCAGGTGCTCTCATCGACGCTCGACGAAAGGCTGCCCGCAATGTGCGGCAGCGCGACGTTGGCGATGCTGGTGTCGAGGACTTCCATAAACGTCGCCAGCATCACCGTGCAGGCGATGATCCATGGGCTGACGCCCGACTTCCAGGCGGTTTTGGGGAGTGCTTGCGAATCCATAAGTACAGTGGTTAGTGATCAGTGATGAGTGGTTCGTGGTTAGGAATCAGAGGTTGGAGGTAATTGTTTAACGCTTGTCACTCATCACGAACCACGTACTACTAACCACGGTTTCTTTCGTCGAGCAGGGTGATTTCCGCCAGAATGGTGCGGACCACCGCCTCATCGCCGACTTTCGAGTTGAGCATCAGATGATAGAGGGATCGCGTCGGCCAATCCTTGCCGTAGTATTTCTTCACAAATGTGGCCCGCTCGTTGTCGATCTCGGAGATCAGCTCCACAGCCTTCGCCTCCGACTGGCCGCCGCCTTTGACGCGCCGGAGCTTCTCTTCGAGCGGGGCGAAGATGAAGACGCTGAAAACATCGTCGCGGTCGCGGAGAAAATAGGGCGCGCCTCTTCCCACAATCACGCAGTTACCCGCTGACGAGGCGCGCTCCATAACCGCCTGCATGAGCTCCACCATGCGGTCTGCATCCAATCCTTCGAGGCCGCTGACCGGAAGGCTCCTTTCAAAGCTGCCGCGCGCAAACACTTTTGCCAGGCGGTAGAAGAGCGGATCGACACGTTCTTCACGGCGCGTCACTTCAGCCTGGTTCACCTGGGCCATGCGCGCAATCTCTTCCGTGAGCGCTTCATCCCAGAGTTTCCAGCCGAGCCGTTCGGCCATCTTCCTGGCGATGGCGGCGCCCCCGCTCCCGTATTCGCGTTCGACAGCAATGATGCGAATCATCAGTTCACTTTCACGCGCGGCTCAACGGACATGCCGACCCGCAGGAGGTGATGCGGGTCCTGTCCCTGATTGAAGAGAATGCGGACGGGCACGCGCTGCACGACCTTGACATA
>JASHTR010000436.1 GCA_030040455.1 Terriglobia bacterium
CACCGATCGAAAGGCCGTAGGGGTTCCACAAGGCGCTCACGATGTATCCGAAGACGCCGGTTACCAGGTACAACACCACGTATTTTGAGCTGCCAAAGAGATCTTCCACCATCGGTCCGACGTCAATGAGGCACCATAGGTTGAACCCGATATGAATCAGGCCCGCGTGCAGGAAGATGGCCGTGACCAGGCGCCAATACTGGCCGGCGAAAATCAGCGGGCTTTTAGCGCCCAGGCGTGCGAGAACCTGGCCTGCAATGCCGCCGAGCGCGGGCGCGGGCTGCATGGTGGCGGCGGCCAGGCGCTGCGTCATGATCCACGAAATGATGTACATGAGCACCGTAAAGGCGACGATGATCGAATTCGCGGTGCTCGGCACCGGGATGATCCCCCCCATCACGCGGCCGGGAGTGGAGCTGGGCCGCGACCGCGCACCGCCCGTGCGCGCGCCGCACAAGGGGCAGACGGAAGCGCTGCGGGAAACGAGGCCGCGGCACGAAGGGCACATGCGCAGCGAAGTGTCATACGGCTGCTCTTTTTGACCGAAAATGGAGCGCAGCCCGGCCTTCAATTGCTGTAACTTAAACCAAACCTTCGGAGGCAATTGCATAAGGCTCAGTATGCAGGATGAGGCTGGAAGTGTAAAGAAACCGGCGGAGGGGCGCACCGCCGGCAACCTGCCAGCAGTTATAGCCGGGACAGTGGCCCTACGCGCCCAGAGCGCAAAGTGGCGATTAACTCCCCGAGAACATATAAAAAATCGCCAAGGGCTGTCATCCTGAGCCCTTCGCTTGTCATTCTTCGCTTCGCTCAGCGTCAGCATGACAACGAACGGGCTTAACATGAAGTCCTCAAATTCTTTCACGGCTTCCAAGGGTTCGATATACAATCGGGAATCCCGCCCGAGGCGCGAGGATCTCGAAATCATGCGAAGCTCGCCCGAGTGCCATCCGATCCGGTTAAAGCTACTGATTGTGCTGGGCGCGGCCCTTGCGCTCACCGGCTGCCTTCATCGCCATCCTCGTCGCGTCAGCCTGCCGGGCGGAGCGCCCATCACGAGGGATGGGATGGAAGGACTGGCTTCCTGGTACGGGCATCCCTATCACGGAAGGCCCACGGCCAGCGGCGAGATTTATAATATGTATGCCATGACAGCAGCGCACCGCACGCTGCCTTTCGGAACGATGGTGCGGGTCCATGACCTCGACAATGGCAAATCCGTGGACGTGCGCATTAATGACCGTGGACCTTTCATCCCCGGACGCATCATTGATTTGTCCTATGCCGCTGCGGAGGAGATCAACATGGTCGGACCCGGCTCGGCACACGTACAGCTTGAAATTCTCAATCCGGACGTAGTTTATGGGCCGAACGCGGTGCCGGGCATCTATGCCGTTCAGGTCGGCGCGTTCGCTGACCCGAATAACGCGCAGCGCCTGAAGGCGCTGATCGAGCCGCATTTCGGACCCATCATCATCCAAACCTATGATGGACCCTCGGGGCTTCTCTATCGTGTCCGGGTGGGCCGCTTGAATAACGAAGCCACGGCGAACGAGCTGGCAAACGATTTGAAACAGGCAGGCTTGGTGACGGAAACCTACGTTGTGAGGATAAATTAAGAATGAGCGATTGTCTTTTCTGCCGGATTGTCGAGCGTGAAATCCCCGCCCAGATCGCCTATGAGGATGAGACGGCTGTGGCGATTGAGGATATCCATCCGCAAGCCCCCGTGCACCTGCTCGTCATTCCTCGACGCCATATCGTGTCGCTGGATGAGATGAAACCGGAAAATGAAAGCCTCATAGGGCATCTCCACGGGATTGCGGCTCAGTTGGCCCACGAGAGGGGGCTTGGGGTCAAAGGCTATCGCACCGTCATTAACAACGGCGCGGGCGCCGGCCAATCTGTGTTTCATCTCCACGTCCACGTTCTGGGAGGCCGCCCCTTTCACTGGCCGCCAGGATAAACTCAGACCCGCAGTTATAGACCGCGAACATAACGATGGTCTTTATGATCTCGACAGGGCCGCCATAGGCATCCGAGGCAACGTCGGCTCGCAACACAGCTTGCGGTATCCCATCCGGGAGAACGGCTCCTTGATGCGGGAAGGCAGGTCGGCCATCACCAGGAATGCCATTCCCGCAACGCGTCATGCTTGGCCGGGGAAATCCACCCTTAAACTGGGGGGATGGCAAGATGAAACATCTCTTGAAAGCATAACTGCCATACCATAAACTTTGGGTTGACTCAGATTCCCGATGGGGCGCAAAAAAATATTCAAGTCGCGCGGGCTCTCTTTGGCGTTACTCGTCGCCTTCAACGGGGGCTCTCTCTACGCTCTTACCTGTCCGATCCTCTGCTCTCTCCAGCGCTGCGCGGATCACAGTGACGCCTCCAGGATGACGCGCATGTCGGGCACGGCTGCTTCTCCCGCATGTTGCCGTCCTTCCGCCAGCCGCAAGAATGACGCTCCCTGTGGTTCTCCGGCAGAGAGATGCATTACCCATGCTCAACACGCTGCGTTTTTGAGTTCGGGGGGCGCTGCCGCTCCACAGTTCTGCTCGTTTCCGACGGTCAGGCTTCGGAAGCCGGTTCCTCAAGTGAGTTCCACGCTCTCTATTGTGGCCTACGCTTCTCTGCCTCCACCCGGCCATTCATCAGGCAGAGCCATCTGCCAAAAAGAATCCTTCCTCCGCATTTAGGGTTGTCTCCTTCCTATTTCTATCTGATTCGTCTGACCTGAGACGCCGTTCCGGGTTTCTGCGCACCATCTTGTGTCGATTCCCCTTCGTGCGGTGGGACTGAAGGACACGAGCGTCAACGCAATTACCAGTTAGAAAGGAGCCTGCTCATGAGGAGATTCTTTCTTGAGATGGTTGTGAAGTACATGGACAAATTAGTGCCCGCGGCCGAGGAGGTGTGGCAACAACCAGCCACCGCGGAGCTTAAAAACAACTCCGGAAAGGAGAGCGAGCAACATGGCAAATAGGAGTCGACGCGAGTTTTTCACCAACGGGGCGCTGGGCGCCGGCCTGCTTGCCTCGGCCAAAGCTTGGGGTCTTCAAATATCCCTGAAAACCAAAGTGGATCGGAACGAGAAATGCAGTCCAAGCTATGCGGGTGAACCTTTTCTCCCGGCGCAAACACCGGACGTTCCCGACTTGCCCTGGGAAATGGAGAACGATGTGAAGGTGTTTCATCTTGTGGCGGAGCCAGTGAAACGGAAGATTCATCCCAACAAGACGCTTGACCTTTGGGGCTACAACGGGACGTCGCCAGGACCTACCATCCAGGTTATGCAGGGCGACCGCGTGCGCATCATTTTCGATAACCACTTGCCGGAACCCACCTCCATGCACTGGCATGGGTTTGAGATTCCGCCGGCTATGGATGGCGTTCCGGGAATCGTTCAGGCGCCTACTCCCCCTGGAGGGCGCATGGTGTACGAGTTCACATTGCACCAGGAGGGCACGTATTTTTACCACCCCCATATGGCGATGCAGGAAATGATAGGCATGATGGGGGCTTTCATCCTCCATCCCCAAAAGCCCTACCAGACGCGGGTTGACAAGGATTTTGTCATCCTGTTGCAGGAATACGCGGTGCTGCCCAACAACTCGGTCCCCAACACAATGAATATGGACTTCAACTGGCTGGTGTTTAACGGAAAGTCGGGTCCTGCGATCACGCCAATGATCGTGCGGCTGGGGGACCGGGTGCGCATTCGGATGGTTAATTTGGGGATGGATCACCACCCCATTCATTTGCACGGCAACACGTTCTATGTCACAGGCACCGAAGGAGGCCGAGCGCCCCAATCCACGTGGAGACCGGAAAACACAGTGCTCGTGGGAGTAGCTCAGGCACGGGATATCGAATTCAACGCCAAATACGCTGGTGACTGGATGCTGCACTGCCACCTTCCCCACCACATGATGAACCAGATGTCCTCGACGGTCGGCCCCATGACACGCATCGGGAAGGGGATGCCAGCGGGGTTGGGGATGGAAGAAGGCATGGGAATGCTGACCGGATCGCCGGGAACCCCTCTGGGAAAAGATTATGGACCCAGCCTTGGGCGCGGTCTGGGAGTGGGATCGACTAATGATCAACGGGCGAGCAATTCACCCCTGTCGGCGCGTCAGGCCCAGGCCACGATGCAAAATATGCCGGGGATGCAGCCAAGCGAAACACAAGTGCCTGGAGCGAACGTGCAGTCCGATGTAAGCCCGAATGCAAACAGTGTTCCGGGCTTTCCGCAGGACGCCTATATGGAAGGCCCGAGGATGGCGATGGATAAAGCGGTATGGAAACCGGAAAACTACGGACTACGGCCGGGATGGAGTGGCTTCATGCAAGGCATGATGACGCTGGTCCGCGTTTTACCTCCTGACCGATACGACAAAATTATGGAACTGATCCGCGCGAACCGGCGGCAACCGGTGCCCTACACGCCCGAAGCGTTCGACGCTCCTGGCGTGAACCGTCTCAGCTCGAGAACCGGGAGGTTAGAATGAAGCGATATTTGATACTCACAATCATCTTCCTATGTATCGCCCCCTCGTGGCTGGCGGCACAGAGCCGCGAAGGAACTATCCCTAGCGCGACGCCAGCGCGACCGAGTGGACGATTGGCTGCACAGCCTCAGCAATTGCCCGGAATGGCGATGCCGAACGAGCCGACACAAGGCTACCCAAAGTTTCAGCAATCTGGGAATTCACTTTCAAGAACCGTCTCGCAAATGCCGGTGACGGGCTTGCTCAAGGAGGAGGCGGGGCGGCAGCCGATGCGGCTGAAAGGTTTTGAGGACCTCGCGCTAGCCAACAACCCTGCGCTGAGGCAGGCAAGCGATCTGGTGCGGCGTTCGGCAGCACAGGCTCGGCAGGCCGGCTTGTATCCCAATCCGGAAGTTGGTTACGAAGGGAGCGAGATTCGCGGCGGCTCCTTCGGCGGAGGCGAGCAGGGCATGTTCGTGCAACAAACCATCCTGCTGGGAGGAAAGCTCGGCCTGCGAAAGCGCGTGTTTCAGGAAGAGCAACAGGAAAACGAAACCGGAGCCGCCGAGCAGCGCTATCGTTTGCTGAGCGACGTAGGCCAAACGTTCTATTCTGCGCTGAGCGCCCAGGAGCTGGTGAAGCTTCGGCAGCAGCTCCTGAAAATTACGCTCGATGCGGCGGAGACGGCACACCAACTTGCGAATGTGGGACAAGCGGACGCGCCAGATGTTTTGCAGGCAGAAGTGGAAGCGGACCAGGCGAAGGTAGATTGCGTGACAGCACAGATGAATTATATTCAGGCTTTCGATACGCTGGCGGACATCGTTGGGAAGCCGGACCTGCCTGTCTCGCCGCTGG
>JASHTR010000437.1 GCA_030040455.1 Terriglobia bacterium
ACCCTGAGCTCCTTCGCTGCGCTCAGGACCGTTCGAAGCGGAGCGAACGGGCTCAGCATGACCCCAGCGTCTTGACCTTTGCTGCGAACCATGAGGAGAGGAAACTAACGCATGACTCGACGACCCATTCTCACAGTCCTTCTCGCCACATGTCTGCTCGGCGGGGCGGGGATGTGGACAGGCTGCTCGAGTAAGGAAACCACGCCCCCGGAGCCGGTGGCGAGCGTCCAGGTAGCGACGGTTGAACGAAAGACGATCCAGCGCATCGTCAGCGCAGACGCAGTTCTTTACCCGATTGACCAGGCAACCATCGTACCCAAAATCAGCGCTCCGATTCGCAAATTTTATGTGGTGCGCGGGAGCCACGTACGCGCGGGCGAGCTGCTCGCCGTGCTGGACAACAAGGAGCTATCCGCCGCGGTGGTAGAAAGCCAGGGAGCCTACGATCAGGCGCAGGCTACCTACGCCACCAGCACGCAGGTAACTCTACCCGCCCAGATCCAGACGGCTCAACTGAACGTTCAAGCCACTCGACAGGCCATGCACGCCACCGAGCTCGTCTACCAGAGCCGGCTGAAGCTTTATAAAGCGGGAGCTATCGCGCGCAACCTCATGGACCAGTCGCGCGTGACCTACATCCAGGCGCGAAACCAATATGAGATTGCGTCAGCAAATCTGAAGGCCGTCGAGGCCGTTGGCAAAAAGCAGCAACTCAAAGCCGCCGAAGGCCAGCTAACCAGCGCGAGAGGAAAGTATCTCGCTGCCCAGGCTCAATATAGTTATTCCGAGATTCGAAGCCCCATCGACGGAGTGGTCACCGAGCGGCCGCTCTATGCAGGCGAAATGGCTTCTGCCGGATCGCCGCTGGTTGTGGTGATGAATATCTCGACGGTAGTAGCGCGGGCGCACATCGCTCCTCAGCAGGCTGCCGAAGTGCAAGCGGGCGATCTCGCCAGCATTGCCGTGGGCCAGGCAACCATCCAAGGCAAGATAAGCATGGTGAGCCCGGCGCTTGACCCGGGCAGCCAGACCGTTGAGGTGTGGGTCCAGGCGCCCAACCCAGGAGGTCGCCTCAAGCCGGGAGCCGCGGCCCGGGTGCGCATGGTGACGGAGACTTTCCCCAATGCATTGGTGATTCCTGCCTCCGCCGTGCTGACCGCCCCAGAAGGCTCAGCCTCGGTGATGGTGGTCGGGCCAGACCGTCGCGCCCGCGAGACAAACGTGAAAACGGGCATCCATGAAGGTGACGAAGTGCAGGTTTTGAGTGGGCTCGAGGCAAGCCAGCGTGTTGTCACCGAAGGAGCATATGGACTGCCGGATGGGTCGAAAGTGAAGTTTTGAGCGGCGATCAGCTTTTAGCAAGGAAAGACTTTGGAATATGTGAAAAGGTCAACAAGGTCTGTCATCCTGAGTGAAACGAAGGATCTCGGCATTTTCTTTTCAACAAATACAGGCATTCTTCACTGCGCTCAGAATGACAGCGAAGGGCTCAGCATGACAGTTTCGAATTTATTCACACCTTCTTGCTGATTGCTGAAAGCACCCTGCTGATGGCTGATCGCTCAATTCTCAATGAACCCTCACGGTAAATCGAATCGCGAGCCTGTGATGCTACAAGAGCACAACGATTTCACCCACTGGTTCGCGCGCGAATCCAAACCTCTCATTTTCCTGATTGTGACGCTGGCGCTGGTTGGCGTCTACTTGGCCTTCACAATTCCGATCTCCGTATTTCCCACCACCGATTTCCCTCGCATCGTCGTTGGAATCGATAACGGGGTGATGCCGATCGACCAGATGCTGGTTACCATCACCCGACCGCTCGAAGAGGCAGTGAGCGGCGTCCTGGGCATCGAAGATGTGAAATCCACCACCAGCCGCGGCTCGGCGGAAATTGACCTGTTCTTTAACTGGAACGTCGATATGTTCCAGACGCTCCAGAGAGTGAACGCGGCCATCGCCCGAGTCGAGCCGGAGCTGCCGGCCACGGCCAGGATCGTGACCAACCGCCTGCAATTCTCAAGCTTCCCGATCCTGGGTTACGGCCTCACATCGAGCACTGTGCCGCTGACCGAGCTCTGGGAGGACGCCACCTATGTCTTCAAGCCTCGACTTTCCAGCCTGCCGGGTGTTTCCACAATTCTCGTGCAGGGGACCGAGGTTCCGGAGTTCGAGGTCGCTCCCGACCCAGCCAAATTGTTGGTGACGGGGGTCACTATCTCGGAAATCCTGAGCGCGGTGGATGACTCGAATCTCATCGAATCGCCGGGATTGTTGGCGCGCAACCATCAATTATATTTAGGGCTGATCACTGGCCAAGCTCATAACCCGTCGGAGATTTCCAATATCTTCATCAAGAACGATTCGAAGGGCACGCCGGTTTACATCCGGGACGTCGCCAGCGTCTCCTCTTCCATCGCTCCCAATTACATCGTTGTTACGGCAAACCAGAAACCGGCCGTGCTGATCAGCATTAACCGCCAGCGCGGCAGCAACACGATGACGGTTGCAACCGAAGTTAAAGAGGAGATGCAAAAGATCGAGCAAACGCTGCCGCCGGGAGTCCAGGTGAGCAACTTCTACGACCAGTCGTGGATCGTTGGGGAGTCCATCGAGAGCGTGCGGGACGCGATCCTTCTTGGGCTGCTGCTGGCCTCGATTGTCCTGGTGCTCTTCCTCGGCGACTGGGGCACGTCCCTCATTGCCGGCATGGTGATTCCCATTACCATCCTCATCACTTTCATCGCGCTGAAGCTCCTGGGGGAAAGCTTCAACCTGATGACCCTGGGAGGGCTCGCCGCTGCTGTCGGGCTGATTATTGACGACGCGATCGTGGTGGTGGAAAACGTTGTCCTTCACCTTCAGGCGGGAGAAAGCCAGCTTGACGCTGTCGCGCTGACGCTCAAGGAGTTGGGCATTCCGCTGGTAGGATCGACGCTGACCCCAATCGTCGTCTTCATCCCTCTGATCATGATTACCGGCGTTACCGGAGTGTTCTTCCGAGCCCTCGCCGTCACCATCGCTGTTGCACTGCTCACTTCGCTTGCCTTGGCCCTCACCTGGACTCCCAACCTGTGCCTCCGCTTGCATCACCGAAAAACGAAGGCAAACTCCGCGCCCGTTGAAGGAGCCGCTCCACCTGCGCCCGTCAAGGACGTTGGGATACGGCGGCTGATGGTGGTTGAGGAACACCTGATGGGTGGCGCTATCGGGCGCGTGATTCGTTTTTATGACCGCTGCTTTCGCCGCGCCTTGCGGCGCCCCCTCTGGATTCTTATCCTGGCCGTGATCCTGATCGGTGTTTCATTTCTCTGTTACCGTCACATGGGCTCGGACCTGCTGCCGGAAATGGACGAGGGAGGGTTCATTCTTGATTACGTAACGCCACCCGGCAGCTCGCTCCAGGAAACCAACCGCATGGTCACCCAAATTTTAAAGATCGTTCATTCGGTTCCTGAAGTGGCCAACACCTCGCGGCGCACGGGTCTGCAATTGGGCCTGGCGGCGGTAACGGAAGCGAACACCGGCGACATTTCCGTCAAGCTCAAAACCCATCGCCACCGCGACATCTGGACGGTTATGAACGAGATCCGCGACAAGGTGACCGAGCGGGAGCCCGCCGTCTCTGTCGACTTCACGCAAAAGCTGCAAGATATGATCGGCGATCTCACCAGCGCTCCACAGCCGATTGTCATTGAGATGTTTTCTCCTGACGCCGCATCGCTCAACTCCTGGGCGCCCAAAGTCGCCGACGCCATCAGTAATATTCGGATGGGAGGAAAACGCCCCGTGGTGGATATTGATAACGGCATTGACTCGACCACGAGCGGTCCTGCCATCGTCTTCAACGTTGACGTGGCAAAGGCCTTTCACGGAGGCTTTTCGCCCCGGAATGTAGCGACCGAGGCCCAGGCCATGCTGGATGGCATCCCGGCGGCCGAGCCCGTGGTGGTGAACGACCGCCCCTACACGCTTCGCATCCGTTTCCCAGAAGCCATCCGTTCATCGCTTGAGACGATGGCCAACACGGTGTTAATGAGCCCCACCGGACGGGAAGCGAGCCTGGGATCTCTCGCTTCGATCGCCGAGCTGCCCGGCCAGACCGAAATCCTTCAGGAT
>JASHTR010000438.1 GCA_030040455.1 Terriglobia bacterium
TTGAAGAAAGGGCAGCAGAGCCTGAAGAAGGGACAACAGACCCTGAAAAAGGCGCAAGGTGTGCTCCAAGCCAACAAGGTCGCCGTCAAAGCGAAGGGAGCAATCCCTGCCAAACAGCGTGCCCAGCTTCAGCATGACGCCAATCAAGCCCGCCGTGCGATCAATCAGTTAAACCACGCCAAGAAGGCTCAGAGCCAGTAGTTTTCAGAAGATATAGATGGCGCTTGCCGCCTTCGCGGGAATAACCGCCCAAAGTGTCGCGCCGGCGGAGGGGTTATATATCCAGGTTCTTCACGTCCAGGGCGTTGCCTTCAATAAACTGGCGGCGCGGCTCGACGGCATCGCCCATGAGCACGGTAAAGATCGAGTCGGCTTCCACCTGGTCCTCGACCCTGACCTGAAGCAACATGCGCTGCTCGGCGTCCATCGTGGTTTCCCAGAGCTGGTTCGGATTCATCTCGCCCAAGCCCTTGAAGCGCTGCACGGTGAAGGCTTTTTTGCCGGCGGCCATGACGTGCTCCAGCAAGTCCCGGCGGTGCTCGATGGCAATGCGGTCTCCATTGGAAAGAATCACGTAGGGGGGAACGTCGTAAGTCCGGACGCGCCGATGAAGGTCTAAAAGACGCTTGTAATCGGGGCTGGAAATAAGTTCCCAGTCAACGACGTGTTCGCCCGGCGCGTCGTTTGAAAACGTGAGCACGTACAAGTTGTGCTCTTCATCCAGCTTGAGGGCGATCTTGAAGCCTGCGGCCTGGAGTTGTTTTGCAACCTCTTCCAGCTTGCCCTTTTCTGCAAGCTCGGCCTTTTTGCCAAGCTCGGAGCGGAGCAACGCGTCAAGCGGCAGCGCATTCCCCAGGCGCCTTTCGAGCTTATCGAACAAATCGACATACTCGGCCAGCGCCATGAGAAAATTGGTGAGCTCGCCTCCCTGCAGCTTGACCTTCTTATCTCCCTCCCCTGCCTCGATCGCGTGGTCTTCCGTCGCCCGCCGCATGACTTCGCGGCGAAACTCTTTTTCGTCGCGGATATAACGCACGCTCTTGCCCTTCTTGATGAGATACAGCGGGGGCTGGGCGATATAGACGTGGCCGCGCTCGACAAGCTCCGGCATCTGCCGGTAGAAGAATGTCAGCAGCAAGGTGCGAATATGGGAGCCGTCCACGTCGGCGTCGGTCATGATGATGATCTTGCCGTAGCGTAATTTCGAAAGGTCGAAATCGTCCTTGCCGATGCCCGTGCCAATCGCGGTAATCAGCGCGCGGATTTCCTCGTGGCTGAGCATCTTGTCGAAGCGGGCCTTTTCGACGTTCAGGATTTTTCCCCGCAGCGGCAGGATGGCCTGATAGCGCCGGTCGCGGCCTTGCTTGGCGGAGCCGCCGGCCGAGTCGCCTTCAACCAGAAATAGCTCGCAGCGCTCCGGGTCCTTCTCCTGGCAGTCGGCAAGCTTCCCGGGCAAGCCGCCGGAATCCAGCGCTCCTTTGCGCCGGGTCAGCTCACGGGCCTTGCGCGCGGCCTCGCGCGCTCGGGACGCCTCAATCGATTTCGCGCAGATTTTGCGGCCCATCGTCGGGTTCTTCTCAAAATGCTCCATCAGCTTCTCGTAGACAAAACTGGCTACGAGACTCTGGATATCACTATTGAGCTTGCCCTTTGTTTGACCCTCAAACTGCGGCTGCGGCAGCTTCACGCTGATCACCGCCACCAGGCCCTCGCGGACGTCCTCGCCCTGAAGATTTTCTTTGACGTCTTTGAAGAGGCCCTGGTTCTGGCCAAACTGATTGATCGCGCGCGTCAGCGCCGAGCGAAAGCCAGAAAGATGGGTGCCACCGTCAACGGTGTTGATGTTATTGGCGAAAGAGAACATCGTTTCGGTATAGCCGTCGTTATACTGGATGGCAAACTCGATCGAGACGTCGTCGCGCTCCGCATCTGCGTAGATCGGCGTGGCGTGGAGCACGTCCTTGTTCTTGTTGAGATGCTTCACAAATTCGGCGATGCCGCCCGTGTAATGAAACTCCGCCTGTTTGTTTGTCCGCTCGTCCTTGAGGCGGATGGTAAGCCCCTTATTGAGAAAGGAAACCTCCCGCAGGCGCTGCGCCAGCGTGTCGTAATTAAATTCGATCGAAGTGAAGATCTTCGCATCCGGCAGAAAAGTGATTTTCGTGCCGCGCCGCTCCGTCTTGCCGGCTCTCTTCAACGGACCCTGGGGTTTCCCCAGCTCGTAGGACTGCTCCCACGTATAACCGTCGCGCCAAATCTCAAGATCCAGCCCCTCGGAAAGCGCATTGACGACAGAGACTCCAACCCCGTGCAGGCCGCCCGACACCTTGTAGCTTTTGCTGTCAAATTTGCCGCCAGCATGAAGCACCGTCATCACCACCTCAGCGGCGGAGCGACCTTCCTCCTTGTGCTGGTCCACAGGAATGCCACGCCCGTTATCGACCACGGTGACGGAATTATCCGAGTGCACCGTCACGTCGATCCGGTCGCAAAAACCGGCCAAGGCCTCATCGACCGAGTTGTCCACAACCTCCCACACCAGATGGTGCAGACCCATCTGCCCCGTCGAGCCGATATACATGGCCGGCCGTTTGCGCACCGCCTCGAGGTCGCCAAGCACCTTAATGCTTTGAGCGTCGTATTGCTGCTCATCAGCTCCTCCAGGCTCGATTTTGTTGACCGATGCAGTCACTATGGTGCTTGCTCCTCCTCTTCAGCTACACCCGCATGGGCATGACCACATAGCGGTAGCGGCAAGAGTCGTCCTCTGAAGGACGCAGTTGCCCGGCGCTCTGCTCGTCTTTCAGCTCAAGTCGGATTTTTTCGCTTTCCCCGATAGCATCCAGAAATTCAAGAATGTACTGGTAGTTAAACCCGATCTGCATGTCCTCGCCGTCGTAGCTAACCTCCAGCGCTTCGTTTGCTTCTCCCAACTCGCCACTCGATGAAGAAATCTCAAGCCTTCCCTTCACCAGTTGAAAGCGGACGGCGCGGGTCCGCTCATCTGAAAGTAGAGCGACCCTGCGAAGGGCTCCTGCGACCTGCTCTTTATTAATCTCCACGATACGGTTATTATCACGAGGCAGCACCGCCTCATAATTTGGAAATTGGCCGGTCAGGACGCGGGCAATCAGCCTCCGATGGCCCGCTAAAAAGAATAGGTGGCTTTCATCTTCTGAAAACTGAATGGCCGCGTGGTCGCCACCCTGCGCCAAAAGACGATGAACCTCTCCCATTGCCTTTCGTGAAATCAACACACGCAACTCGTTGTTGAGCCCTTCCACCTGGGTTTCCCGCTCCACCTGAGCGAGGCGATGGCCGTCCGTCGCAACCATCAAAACCCGGTCAGGCTTTAGCAGTAAAAGCGCCCCGTTCAGCGTATACCGCGACTCGCCGCTGGCAATCGCAAATCCGGTCCTTTGAATCATTGTCGCCAGCACACCCGCGGGAATAGTGGCTAAAGGCGGGGGGACTTCCGGCAACGCCGGAAAGTTGTCCTTCGCCATTCCCGCCAACCGGAAAGATGAACGCTCGCAGACCACCTGGACGGAATGATTTTCAAGCGACTTCACGCGCACATCCGCTTCCGGCAGAGACCGGACAATCTCCAAAAGCCGTTTCCCGGGAATGGTTAAACCCCCGGCATTCTTTACGCGGGCAACACAACCGCAACACAGCCCCAAATCAAGATCTGTAGCGCTCAGACGAACTTCAGAGTCAGCGGCCTCGACCAAAACGTTCGACAAAATGGGGATGGTCGTCTTTTTCTCCGCAACACCTTGCGCTAAGTCGAGTTCTTTTAGGAATTCAGAATTTTTAACTGTAAATTCCATATCGATAACACCTATGTAAAATAGGTTAACAGAAGGAGCTGTTGATTTGTGGAAAACACAAGATCCTATTCTGAGACATAGGCTTATGGCGACTCATCGGATAGCCGGGAATTAAATTTCTGTGAGCTTCTGTGCAAAAGAGAATCTATATTATGAATTCACCAGTTTTCAAATTTCGGATTATCCCACAATAACCCTAAAGCTAATTCAGACTGCTTGTTAGCTTGTTGATAAGTCTGTTTAAATCCCGGTCCGACTTTCGCAAGTCCTCAATCTTGTTAATGGAATGCAGAACGGTAGTGTGGTGCTTGCCTCCGAACTCGCGGCCGATCTGGGGCAGTGACGTTGGCGTGAGCTGCTTCGTTAGGTACATCGCAATTTGCCTTGGATAGGAGATTCTATGGCTGTTATCCTTGGACCTGAGCTGGGTCATGGTCAATCCAAATTCTTTGCACACAAGCCGCTGGATATTATCAATGGACACGTGATGTTCATACGAGTCCATTACATTTTTGAGAACCTCCATCGCCATGCCCGGCGACATGGGTTCTCCCTTCATCGACGAAAACGCCATGAGGCGCGTCAACGCCCCTTCAAGGTCCCGGATGCTGGACCTGATTTTTAAGGCGATGAATTCAGCGACCTCTTGCGATAGCGTAATGCCAAGCGCCTCGGCTTTTTTCTGCAGAATCGCTATTTTGGTTTCAAGGTCGGGAGGCTGGAGGTCGGCCGTAAGACCCCACGCAAAACGGGAACGCAGCCGCTCCTGGAGGGCGGGAATTTCCTTTGGAGGGCAGTCACTCGAGATCACCACCTGCTTTTGCGCCTGATAAAGAGCGTTAAAAGTATGAAAAAACTCCTCCTGGGTGCGTTCCTTGCCCGCGATGAACTCAATATCGTCCATGAGGAGGACGTCAACGTTTCGATATTTTTCCCGAAACGAGATCATGCGGTCATAACGCAATGAATTGATCACCTCGTTGGTAAATACCTCGGATGAAACATACGCCAGCCGCATCTCCTTCCACTGGCCCTTGATCATTTGCCCGACCGCTTGCATGAGATGCGTCTTTCCAAGGCCGACGCCACCGTAAAGAAAGAGAGGGTTGTACCTTGTTGCGGGCGTTTGAGCCACTGCCCTCGCTGCCGCATGGGCAAATTGGTTGCAGGACCCGACAACAAAGGTGTCAAACGTATAGCGCGGATCAAGCTGGTGGGCCGTGGAGTCAAAATCCAGCTTGCCCTGCACTGCCTTTGGTCCCGCATGTGCCTCCAGCTTCTTCTCTGCTGACTCGTCTACGGTGTAGTCCACGCGGCGGAAGCCTAGCCGGAGCTCTCGAAGAGCGTCGTTAATCAGGGAACTGTACTTTTCCTGGATCCAGTCCTGGAATTCCCGGTTAGGAACCTGCACCACAATACTGTCATTGGAAATATGGCTCAAGCGCGTTGGGCGCAACCAGGTCTGATAACTTTGAGTATTAACCTTTGTCTTCAGATATCCTAGAATCTCTTGCCATGCATTCATGGAAGCCAGCGCAGGAAAGGAGTGCTGAATAACCAGCGAATCGAAGCGGAGTCCTTAGGCCAAAGAGCGAATACGCGCCCGCCCCTGGAGATAGGGTGACGTCTCATGGCCCCAACTAACTCTTTTAATTGCAATTGGTTAATATAATAAGACGGTGACAAGCATCGAGTGAATTGCACCCATTCATCAACAGATAACTATAACACGAAGTATTGAATCTTTCCAGGGAGTTTACACGATGGCGATGCGAATAATCGGAGTGATCCCGGCGCGTCTTGAATCCGTCCGCTTGCCGCGCAAGCCCTTGCTCCCAATCTTGGGACGCCCGATGATCGCATGGGTGTACGCGCGGGCTCGGGCTGCGAAGCAATTCACAGATCTCCTGGTCGCAACCGATTCCGATGAAGTCCTTGAGTGGTGCCGCTCGCTCCGAATTCCGGCAATGATAACTTCGCCCGCTCACCGCTCGGGCACAGAACGGATTTTCGAGGTGATGACGCGACAGTCGCGCGAAG
>JASHTR010000439.1 GCA_030040455.1 Terriglobia bacterium
CTTTGAGCCCCAGGATGCGGGGGATATCGAGGCGCGCGTCCATGCAAGCCACCACCGCCAGCTTGCGCCCCGGGGGCATTGGAAGATTACCCTGTGTAAAGTTTTGCGCATAATCACGGTTTGCGTTAAGAACCTCCTCGATGACGCTCATGCTTTCCTCCTTCGTAAGTTAGTGAATTGAATGCACAGAGTCAGCGGCCTCCAGCAAGGAGGCCAGAAGCACATGCTTGTCTTTGCAGTCACCATACATATTGCTTAGAACTTGACCGGCCGAAGGCGGACGGTGCTATGAGACCCGGCTGGACGTTAGTAGGCGTTTTTGTTCGCGGCAAACGTCCGGAAGACGGTTAGAAGGATGATCTTGAAGTCAAGGAGCAGGCTCCAGTTCTGCAAGTAGTAAAGGTCATGCTCCACGCGACGAGGGATGGAGGTATCCCCCCTCCAGCCGTTCACCTGCGCCCAACCCGTAATGCCCACTTTCAGGTAGTGACGCGTGTTGTACTGCGCAACGTCTTCCAGGAACTCTTCCACAAAATGAGGCCGCTCGGGGCGCGGCCCCACAATGCTCATTTCACCTCGAAGGACGTTAAAGAACTGGGGAAGCTCATCAAGATTCGTCTTACGGAGGAAGGAGCCGAGCGCAGTGCGGCGCGGGTCGTTGGCGGTGGTCCAGCGCGTGTCGCTCTCTTCAAGCGAGCCAATTCTCATGGTGCGGAATTTGTACATCCGGAAGATGCGCCCGCTCAAGCCCACGCGTTCCTGGGTAAACAAGACCGGCCCTGGAGATGAAAGTCTGACTGCAACAGCAATCACCGCCATGAGGGGGCTCAGGGTGATCAGCACGAGCAATGAGAAAACCACGTCAAACGCGCGCTTCGCCACGAGGTAAAGGGTGGATTCTGAAGGGCTGCCGCGCAAGTCGAGGAGCCGTAACCCGCCGAAATCGAAAAGCATTTCACGCACATGGACGCTCTTCCCCAGGTCCAGCACGGCCCGAACCGGGACGCAAATATTCTCGAGAGCCTCCATGATGACCGGAATTTCCGAGAAGCGGGAGGTGGGAAGAGCGATGACAATATCATCCAATTCCTGGGCTACCGCGACTTTGTTCACGTCCTGAAGCTCGATGAGCGGGACTCCCGTGACGGCAACCTCCTGCCCCGGGAGGGGGACAAAAGCCGTGACTTCGCATGGAATCATCACGCGCCCCAGAATCGATTCCGCCACACGCCTGGCGAATTCATCAGCGCCGATAATCAGAAGCTGAGATCTGCTGCTGCCGCGCCGCGCCCGGTTTAGCGCCCAATTAAAAAGTCGCTCGCTCACCACCGCCAGAATGAACAGGCCGAGGGCGCTCATAGCGACAAAGAGGCGCGAGAAACTTGTGGATCGGTAAAAAAAGGTTGCGCCGATCACGGCAACGTAGGTTACACAGCAGGCCCAGAAAACGGTCTTGGTCGACGTGCCAGTCCCGGCAAAGTGGCCGAGTTGGAACAACCCGTAGTGGTCAACGACCACTGCCCAAACCAGGGTAGTGAAGAGGAGCAATCCGAGGTAATCGACGGCGGCAATATCGGGTGAAACAAGAGGGATCAGCCCGGAAAAGAACCTGATATACCCGGCGATCGAGAATGCAATGAGGGGAAGAAGCAGAGTAACGATCCGCAGAAAAAAATTGATCGCGTTCAACCGCCGGCGAATCATAAGTCCGCAACCCAGCCTTCGAAACGTGTAATCAACAGTGCCTCGCAGGCTCAGGCACGTGTTGAGGTTACATCTTGTTAACGGGGCCGGTTTCCCATTGCCTGCCCGAAATCAATTGGGGACGCCAAAATTCGAAGCTTTATGAAAAATGCTGTCTTCAGTTTGCTGCCCGGTCGCCACAACACGACCAACTTGGCTATTATAGCAAAGAGCAACGCCGGGGCTTCGCGGAATTCCTTTCTGCGAGAGCAGGCTAAGCGCCGATCGGGCGTCGGACACAGCCGGAAGCTCGAAGAACGGTTTCCCAGTAAGCCTTTAGATCCGCGAGGGTTGTCCCGAGTTGGTAACGTGGTTCCCAGCCGGCTTCGTTTTTCGCTTTGGAGGGATCGCCCCAGAGGATAGTGGATTTCTCAGGCCGGATGAGGCGCTCATCAATTTCCACCTTCACCGGCTTCGAGGATAAGGCGATGAAGTGTTCTACAACGGTCTTGATGGAACTGGGGCGGCCTGAACAGAGCTGATAAACTTCCCCGGGCCTCCCGTTTTCTAATAACAAGTAGTAGCCGCGCACTACATCACGGACGTCGCTGAAGTCGCGTCGAGTTTCAAGATTCCCCACGGCGACCGACGGAGGGCGCAACTGCAACTCAACCTCAACCATCTGGCGGGCCAGACCGGAGCAGACAAAGCGCGAATCCTGCCGGGGACCGGTGTGGTTGAACGGCCGCGCCCGAACAATCGGCAAACCATATCCATGAAAGAACTGGAGTGCCAGCAGCTCCGCCGCCGCTTTGCTGCCGGCATAGGGGCTGACCGGCCGGAAGGGCGATTCCTCACGCAAGGGCAGCTCACGATCAGAGGCTTCGCCGTAAACCGCCGACGAGCTCACGTAGAGGAACCTGCTGTCGAACTGCAACTGACGCCACGCCGAGAGAAAATTGAACGTACCCGTAAGGTTAACGTCGTAAGCCGCCTTGGGGTCACGAAACGATTCGGCGGGGGATGAAAGCGCGGCGAGATGATAAATTCGCTGTGGCTTCAAGTCCCTCAGCGTGTCCTGGACGCGCCTCGCATCTAAAATGTCGCCTCGCTGGACGCGCACTTCCGAGGCGAGTCCCGCGAGGTTTTGCAGCTCGTCGCGGGGATGCGCGAAAACGATAACCTCCTGCCCTTCACGGAGAAGATACTCGGCCAGGTGTGAGCCCGCGAAACCAGCTCCGCCTGTGATCAAATTCCTCATAGCGCAGCGAGTAGCGGCGAGGGATTCTCAACACCCTTCCGAAGCCGGTCCACGTCTGCATCTACCATCCTCTGGACGAGCTCCTCGAAGGAAACGGTCGGTTTCCACCCCAGGTCGCGATGGGCGTTCGAAGCATCTCCCTTCAGGTGGTTCACCTCCGCTGGACGCAAAAGAGAAGGGTCCGTCTCCACGTGGTCGCGGTAATCCAAGCCTGCGTGCCCAAATGCAACCTCCAGAAGATGCCGGACCGCATGGGTGATTCCCGTCGCGATCACATAATCCTTCGGCGTATCCTGCTGCAACATCAGCCACATCGCCTTCACGTAATCGCCAGCGTATCCCCAGTCACGCTCGGCATCGAGATTTCCCATTTTCAGCTTTTGCTGCATCCCCAGCTTGATGCGCGCGACACTGAAGCTTACTTTGCGAGTGACGAACTCAAACCCGCGGCGCGGCGATTCGTGATTGAAGAGAATTCCAGAGCACGCGAAGAGACCGTAACTCTCCCGATAGTTGACGGTGATCCAGTGCCCATATAACTTGGCGACGCCGTAAGGACTCCGGGGATAAAACTGCGTCTTCTCACTCTGGGGCGTTTCCCGCGCCATGCCGAACATCTCGCTGGAGGAAGCCTGATAAAAGCGAATTTTCGGATTCGTGACCCGGAGCGCTTCTAACATGCGGGTGACGCCGAGCGCGGTGAATTCACCTGTCAGGACGGGTTGGTTCCACGAAGTAGGCACAAAGGACTGAGAAGCCAGATTATAAACCTCATCCGGTTCGCTCTTTTGAAGCGCGCTAATCAGGGAGTTGTGGTCTAGAAGGTCCCCTGGCAGCAGCTCGATTTTATCCTGGAGATGAACCAGCCGCTCGAAATTGATGGTGCTGCTGCGGCGCACCAGACCAAAGACCTTATAGCCCTTTTCCAGGAGGAATTCCGCTAAGTAGGACCCGTCCTGTCCCGTAATTCCGGTAATCAAAGCTCTCTTGGGCATCGTCACCTCGGTGTGAATAATTTAGCATCCTCCCCCCTTGCCTTCCGGCATCAAGTTCCGTGCGTCCGCCGGTCAGTAATGCCTCAGAAGCTGTGAAAAAATAGAAGACAAGCAAAAAGCCTCACGCAAAGTCGCAAAGCCGAAAAACAAGTTGAGAGTCAAAAGTCAAAAGTTAAAGAACT
>JASHTR010000033.1 GCA_030040455.1 Terriglobia bacterium
AGCAAGCCATAAGTAACCCAAAGCGTCAGGAAAACCAGCCAGAGCGCCACATTGAGGCGAAATGTGGAAATCCACATATACAGCGTGAATACGCCCCATAGCAGCAGGGTGACGCCCAACCCGGCGTCGCCGGGCGCTTTCAGCCATCCTGCATTCAGCGTCCATAACAGGAACGCGTACCACCACCAGAACGTGCCATAGGAAATGAACGCGACGGTGCCAAACGTATTGCCGTTTCGATATTCGAGGATGCCGGCAATAATCTGTGCCGCGCCTCCGTAGGCGAACGCCAGGGGAATGACCGCGTTGCCGGCTGCCGGCGGCAACAAGCCCGCGTTAAGGAGGCTCAGCAAAACCGTCGTCAACCCGAACCCCGCCAGTCCTAACGGCGCCGGGTTGGCGAATTTAGGGGCTTCCTGAGGAGTGGTTGCCATCTTGGTTTCTCCTTGTTAGCTGTGTTATTCGTAACGTTAAGTGAACGCAAAACCGCTAGGATAGTAATATGCGCGATTCTGAATGTAAAGCGAGTCCCGGTTTGTCAGGTAATGCCTTAGAAACTGTGGAAAATTAGAAGGCAAGCAAAAAGCATCACGCAAAGGCGCAAAGTGAAAACAAATCAGAAATCAGAAACTAGAAATCAGAAGCCAAGCAGATAAACATGTTGCTCTTGGCCTTCCCTTGGCGCCTTGGCGTCTTTACGAGAGGATGTTAATTTTTTCACATCTTCTGAGGCATTACTTTGCTAAAAGCCTCGGAAAACTCGTCCTTGACAGGAAATCACACCCCATTTTATGCTAGGGATATTTGTAAAAGGCTTCGGAGTTTGACGGTATGAAAGATCCCGACCAGCGCGATCTTTTCCCCGGCGCGCTGGAGATGATGATTCTCCGGACGCTCCAGCGGCAGCCCCTGCACGGCTACGCCCTCGCTCAGCATATCAAGCGCACGTCCAACGATTTGCTTCAGATCGAAGAAGGTTCTCTTTACCCGGCGCTCCAGCGCCTTCTCAAGCACGGACTCGTCAAAGCCGAATGGCGAGTGTCCTCTACGAATCGACGTGTTCGAACCTACAAGCTGACGC
Source organism: Terriglobia bacterium (assembly GCA_030040455.1). GTDB lineage: Bacteria > Acidobacteriota > Terriglobia > UBA7540 > UBA7540 > RH2-MAG17b. The sequence continues at coordinate 1,082 of JASHTR010000033.1, forward strand.
CGGCAGGAGCCAAACATCTCGACCACGAGATGAGCCGCTTTAACCGAATGCTCGAAGGAGTTACGCGCGTCCTTGCGCCAAAGGCAGCAGTTAGTGGTCAGTGATGAGTGGTTAGCAAGAAGGAAGCCACGGCGAGCGCTTTTCCTCGCCGTGGCATTACAACCGCAACCAGAATGAAATGTCATTCTGAGCGAGCGCAGCGAGCGAAGAATCCCTGCATTTTCTAAGGCCCGGTAAAATACGGGGATTCTTCGCTCGCGCTCAGAATGACAGGGTCCAAAATGCTCGCGAGAAAAACAAGAAATTACGGCATTGCAGACGTGCGTTTTTTGCAGTTCTGCGCTTTTGCTGACCGCTGAACGCTGATCGCTGATCGCTGATCGCTGAAAGCTATTTACGAGGCGAAACATGGCATGGCTGGCTCATTTCTGGCGGCAAATGATGTGCTTCCTATGGCATGGTCACTTCTACCACGACCTCTCCGAAGAGATACATGAGCACCTCGAGGAAAAGATCGAAGAACTGGTGGCAAGCGGGATGTCGCCGGAGGAAGCTCGTCTTGAGGCCCAGCGCCAGTTCGGAAATGCACTTCGGCTGCGGGAAGAGAGCCGGGATGTGTGGGGCTTTCAGTGGCTCGAAACATTACTTCAGGATGTGCGCTTCGGCCTGCGGCAGTTATGCCGCAATCCTGGTTTTACCGCTGTGGCTGTGGTTACACTAGCTCTCGGCATCGGGGCGACGACGGCGATTTTTAGTGTCGTCAACGGCGTTCTCCTCAAACCTCTGCCTTATTCGCGCTCGAAACAGTTGGTTGCCGTTTCGAATTCAGTTCCCGCCATCCACATGCCACACCTCCGAATGTCCGCATCCATGTATTTTGTCTATCGCCAGCAGAACCGCACGTTTCAGGATATCGGCCTCTATGAAATCTACTCTGTGATCGTGGCTGGCCTGGCACAGCCGGGGCCCGTCCGGGCGCTGGAGGTGACCGACGGCCTGCTTCCGATTCTCGGCGTGCGGCCCATGTTGGGACGCTTGTTCACGCGGTCGGACGATTCGCCCGATAGCCCGGACACCGTCATGATGACATACGGTTACTGGCAGCGTGCCTTCGGCGGCAATCGTTCCGTGATCGGAAAAACTATTGATGTGGATGGAAGTCCGCATGAAATCATCGGCGTTTTGCCGCAACGCTTCCGCTTTTTGGACGAACCCAATCCGGCCTTGATCCTGCCGATCAAGTTGGACCGCGCAAAGACAACCTTAGGGAATTTCGGTTATGGAAGCATTGTGAGGCTTAGGCCGGAAGTTACGTTGGCCCAGGCGACTGCCGACGTGGAACGAATGCTGCCGATTGTGGCTCGAAGCTTTCCGGCGCCAGCGCGGTTTACCCTCAAAATGTACGAGAGTTCAGGGATTGAACCCATTCTGCGGCCCCTGAAGGAAGTAGTTGTAGGCAATGTTGGCAAAGTCTTGTGGGTTCTGATGGGCGGAATCGGCCTGGTGCTGCTCATTGCCTGCGCGAATGTGGCGAATCTTCTGTTGGTGAGAGTTGAAGGACGCCGGCAGGAACTGTCCATTCGCGCTGCCCTGGGTGCAAGCCGCGGCCGTATTGGTCGCCAACTATTGCTTGAGAGCCTCACTCTATCGCTGCCCGGCGGCCTGCTGGGAGTGGTGTTCGCTTATGTCGCCTTGCGAATTCTGACTGCAATGGCACCCAGCACCCTTCCGCGCCTGAACGAAATTGGTATTAATGGCACAGTTTTGCTGTTCACTGTGGCCGTGTCCCTTGTCGCGAGCCTTTTATTCGGCTCCGTACCAATCCTGAAGTTTGCCAGTCCCCGCTTGAGAATCGGAATGAGCGAAGCTGGGCGATCTCTCAGCGCGAGCCGGAAACAACATCGAGCACGCAACGTGCTGGTGATAGCTCAAGTGGCGCTGGCGCTGGTTTTACTGATTAGCTCAGGCCTCATGATTCGCACCTTTCGCGCCTTGATGGACGCCAAGCCGGGATTCAGCGCGCCGCCGGCTGAAGTTCAGACCTTCCATCTTTTTGTTCCCCAGAGCGAAGCTAAGGAGCCAGAACAGTTTATCCACATGCAGCAAGCAGTTCTCGAAAAGATAGAAGCCATTCCGGGTGTCTCCTCGGCAGCCATCTCAACTGCCGTCCCCATGGACGGGCACCTTAGCTTCGAACCTCTTTTTGTGAAGGGGCGCGCGGGTGCTCGCGGGCACCTGCCGCCGGTGCGCTGGTTCAACTTCGTCTCACCAGGTTTCTTCAAGACGATTGGCACGCCGCTCATCGCCGGCCGCGATCTCACCTGGAACGACATTTACAACGAGCGTCTCGTCGCGCTGGTCTCAGAAAACCTGGCGCGGGAGTATTGGCGCGACCCTGCTGACGCAATCGGCAAGCAAATCCGCATGGGCACCACGGATGAATGGCATGAGATCGTGGGCGTCGTGGGCAACATTCACGACGATGGAATGAACAAGCCGGCACCTGTGGAGGTTCATTGGCCCCTTATCACGGCGAGCTTCCAGGGCGTTCCTATTATCGCCCCTC
>JASHTR010000440.1 GCA_030040455.1 Terriglobia bacterium
GAAAAGGTGCCTTGGGAGTTGTGGGAGACTCGAAGAAGGCTCTGGCGTCGAGGTCATCGTTACGCGCGAACTCATAGATGGCTCCGTGGAACTGATTCGTGCCGCTCTTGGTCACCAGATTCATGTGAAGCCCCATGTAGTTGCCGTATTGCGCCTGGTACGTCCCCGTCTGAATATCGACCGATGCTATCGTATCCAACGACGGCTTGAAGGTTACTTCATTTACGATATTATTCATGATACTAACTCCGTCGAGGGTAATATCGTTCTGTATCTCGCGTGCACCAGCTGCATTGAAATCTTCAGCACCCTCGGCGGTTGTACTATCTTTCGTGCCAGGCAAAACAGTAGGGGCCAGCGTCGATAGCTTTAGGACATCCCGTCCATTCAGGGGGAGATCGTCTGTCTGCTGAGTGTTAATCGTCTCCCGGAGGCTTGCCTCGTCGGTCTGCATGGGTGGCGCTTGGCTGAGGACAGTGACTCGTTGAGTAGTTTTTCCGACTGTCAGGACGAAATCTGCTCGAACGATCTGATCGGTCGGAACAAGCACGCCTGTTTTGGTGAGGGTTTGCATTCCCAGCTGTGATGCCGTAATTGAATACGTTCCAGCCTTCACAAATTCAATGTTGTAATAACCGTCCGCGTTGGTCATCGCCTTATACACTTCATGTGTTTGTTCGTTCGTCGCGACAATCTGACTGGTTGGAATTGCAGCGCCGGTGGTGTCCGTCACAGTCCCGACGAGCGCTGTTGTCGTAACCACCTGGGCCTCCGCGACAGAGAAAACTAGGATGCTCATTACGAAGAAAAGCCCCACCACGAGACTAAGCTTCTGCATTGCACTTCTCCCTTCTGCCAGTGATTAAATACTTTCGTCGGTAGCTTCCAGTTCTCGCAAGTGTGTATATATCTCCCTAGAGTTTTGCCGTCCGCGAATCTCCGTTCCCAACTTCACATGCGTAGCTCCACAGAAAATGTCATGCGACTGTTAATTGCATTGAGCAGCATTTTAGCATATATTATAAATCCGTATTAAGTAAAAAAGGTGCCTTTCGGGTTGAGAGCGGTCAATCATTATACGTTGTGGTTGGTCTGCGGTTCATGCTGTGGCCCTCCGCCTTGGGGTAGATGTCGAGTCCGCCGCAGTGGAAGTAGATCGCGGTCTTATAGTGCTCCCGATTACGGAATCGACAAGCCGTCTCTTTGACCATCTGAATCTTGCTGTTCAGGCCTTCGACGGTGGTGTTGGTGAGGCGATGGCGAAAACAGGTCAGGATGTTGTACAACGGGGCGTGCACGATAAGCGGTCAGAAATTCAATGTGGTCCATGGAGCGACCACCACGGTCGCCCCTCCTCTTCCCCCTTACGGAGACACTTTCCCTATGCCTCAAAAAACGCGCAGTCCGGACCCGATTCAGAACACAATATATTGGGGGTGCAGACCCCAAATCTGGAAAAACCGTAAAAAACAGCTTAAAAGATGCATTCTTTAGGTTGGAAGAAGCAAAATCTCAACGTGAGAAATGGATGAAGCGAGAACACATTTGGGCGCGCCACGAACAGGACAGGAATCGTTCTGGAAACTCGCCGGGGGGTGAGATGCAGACCGGATGAGCGTCCGTACCGGCGAGCCCGTTACATTTCATATATCCAATTCGCGGTCTTACTGACGAGATCCTGGTCTTTCGCGAAGCCGGATCTCGTGAACTGGTAAAAGTCATTCCCAATCTTCGTGGGAAACTGCAGCCGGTGCCGCCGCTCCCTCTTTAAAGGAAAGGACGGGTGCCTGTACGCTGCCATTGCGCTGCTTCATGACGTCGATAGGTTCTACGAAGCTCCGGGGAGTTCCATCGTGAGGCTCGATCCGCGTTCGGGGTCGCTGACAAAACTCGGGATTCCACTGCCGCACGTTTACATTCAGTCGCTCGTCATCGATACCCAGCGAGCGATGCTCTACGGGTTGTGTTTCGCGCCAGAGTTTCTCGTGTCGTTCAATTGCGGACGGGCGAAGTGAAGAACCTGAGCCTGATCGGGACTGGAATTGGCGGCATCACGCAAGTCCGAGAACCTGGTTGTCGATGACGAGTGTTGCGTGTGGAGCAATTGGAGCCTCACGCGTGCGTGGCAGGATTCCCCCGGCGGGGACTCCAACCGTATCTGCAAGTACGATCCCCGGCAGGGTCGGATCGTTTTCTTCAATAAGGGATTGCCCTACCCCGACGGACGGCACGGAACAGCGAAGGTCGAGGGCTATTTCAATTTCCATGACGGATTCATCTACGCGAGCGCTCACAACGAATCGTTATATCGGATCGATCCTCATACGGGCCACGCCGAATTCCTGTTCATTCCGACCCCTGGTCGACCGAGTCGGCTTGCTGCCTTAGCTGCGTCGGAGGACGGCCTCGCCTACGATGCGCGTTGACTATAAACTGGGAGCTGTTCGCGACGACGAAGGAAATGCCATGTGGCAGTGCCACAATACCATTGAGGCTTCAGACGGCACTCTCTACGCGTGCGGGAACGACAATCCCCATCGCAGCGCATCTCTGTGGGGGATACATCTCGACTAGATTCGATTATGAGCTTTCTGGTAACGGGAGGTACAGGATTCATAGGATCGTACGTGATTCGATGCTTGCAGGAACACGGCGAGCAGGTAGTGTCTTTCGGCCGGTCTGCCGACCCGGAAGTCTTGAGCTTGTTTAGCTCGGAAGTCAAAGTCATCGTCGGCGACATCGGTGATCCTCAGCAAGTGGCGGCCATTTTCAAGGATCACCCCGACATTGACCACATCGTGCATGCGGCCTATATGATGGGAGTGGAGTCGGAAGCCGAGCCCCCCGCTGCGATGCGCGTTAATGCCCTCGGTCCCGCTACACTTTTCGCGGAGGCCTGCGCTCACAGGGTGGAGCGCGTCGTATTTGTGAGTTCGGAGTCGATTTACGGGAAGAGCCAAGCGATCTATGGCGACCGTCCTGTGGCTGAAGAGGATTATTGCTCGCCGTCGGATCACGTCTTCAACTATTCACTTACCAAGCTTCTGAACGAGCATTTGGCCGCCAAATATGAAGCGCGCTACGGAGTACCGATCGTCTCGGTGCGCGCCCCAGTGGTCTTTGGGCACGGACGGAAGCACGGCACCACAGTTTGGGCGAGCGACTTCGCCAGTCTGCCCGCGCGGGGACAGCCAGTGAAGCTCCCCTTCCCAGAGAATGACTCAAACTGTTATATTTATGTCGCTGATCTAGCCGAACAAATCTATCAGCTCTCGACCAAGCCCTCTCTGGGTTTTCGTATCTACAATTCGGGTGGCTACACGCTCCTCGCCTCGGAACTCGCGACTCTGGTGCGCGAAGTCATCCCAGAGGCTCGGATCGCCTTCACTTCGGACGGATCCTATTCACTCTTCATTAACCAGATGGACGACCGTCGGATTCGCGAGGAGTTGGGATACCAGCTCCGCTCCATGCCCGCGGCGATCAAAGAGCATATTGAAGAAGTCTGGCGCACGGAGCGGCTCCATTATCCAGCAGCGGAATGATTCGCGAGACCTCCCGGCTTCTCTGAAACGAAATAATGAACTCCCAGCTCGAGAACGCGATCAGTTTGATCGAGGCGACGTACCAAACCGGCGCCGTTTCCACAGCATGCCTGCTGGTGCAGAAGCGCGACTTCTCACTAGTCAGCTCCTTTGGAAAAGGCAGCCATCGGCGGGCGGTGTTTTTGCTTGCGTCCATCTCGAAACCGTTGACTGCCACCGGATTAATGGTATTGGTGGATCACGGTCAATTATCACTTTCCGACCCGGTGCGGAAGTTTATACCGGAATTTTCGGGTGACGAACGTGACTCGGTAACGGTGCAGCACCTGCTGACTCATACCTCGGGACTGCCAGACATGCTGCGGGAAAACGTCGAACTCCGAAAGCGGCACGCGCCTCTGGATGATTTTGTGGCGGCAATCTGCAAAACCCCTCTGCTCTTTAGGCCAGGCACCGAAGTCCGCTACCAGAGCACGGGGTTGCTAATCGCGGCGCGAATCGCCGAATGCATTACCGGCATGACATTCAGAGACTTTCTAAAACAAGAGGTATTTGTTCCTCTGGGAATGGTGCAAACGTCGCTCGGATTAGACGGCCGGTCGACCGCAAATACGGTCATCTGCGAATTCACAGGGAATGACGAATGGAATTCCAGCGAAGATAGTCATTGGGGCTGGAACAGCGCTTATTGGCGTGATTTGGGTGCGCCTTGGGGAGGCATACATTCCACGGTCGAGGATTTGGGAAGGATATTGGATGATTTCCTGTATCCTAGTGGTCGCGTCTTAAAGCCAGAAACGGCTGCCCGCATGATTGTGAACCAGGCTTACGGGTTAAACGATCCTTGGGGCTTAGGCTGGGCGGTTAAACCCGGCACATTCGGCATGACGTGTTCCCCACGCACTTTCGGGCATTATGGAGTAACGGGCACGATTGCCTGGAGCGATCCCAAGACCAGCCTCAGTTGTGTCTTTCTGACCAACAAGCAGGTGGCCCAATCGCGCGACGGTCTGCTCGGCCAAGTGTCGGACCTGGTGGCGGAATGGGGAAATGAAACGATATGAAGACTGCTGCCTGCTCACCAACAACGATCCGCGAGCGCACTGCCTACTCTGACGCTCATAGGCCTTTGCGTTCGCTTTCGTGTTTACCTGGTGTAAGAGATGAAGCGAGGCAACATCTGACGCGCCGCGGAACGCTTGGAAGGGCATGGGTTCCCGCAACCTGACAGCCTAACGCTGATCCTGAAATCTTCAATTCTTTGGCCAGACTTTACTCCAATCCTTGATAGGGGCGCCTCCTATTTCTGCGTCAGCATGTCCCCGCTGACGCCGCCGCGAACCACCTCAAACGATTCAACACGACCGGAAGCCTCGCGTTTCGACTCATTCCTCTGCTCGAAGCAGCCGTACCGACTGCACCTTCGCCAGCCGACGAAGTTGCAACGGCGTTTTTCTCCTCATCGTTTTCCCTCGATTGCATATTCGCCTGCTCAGGATCTCGGTTGCAGCGGTTAATCGATCCAAAGGCGTTACAGCGAGTTGCGATGCCGAAATACGTGCGGCCGCCTGTTCAGTCACGCGAAGCATCGAATAGCCCGAAAGCCATGACGTCCGAGCCCGTGGAAAGAGCCACATACTGTTTGCCGTTGAAACTATAGATCATTGGGGAAGAGCAGATGCGTTGACCGGTGTTAAACTCCCACAGCATTCTGTCTGTTTTGGCGTTGAATGCGATGAAACTTCCTTGCGGGCTCCCGGCAAAAAGCAACCCGCCTGCAGTCGAAAGAACTCCCGCGCCATACTCCCGGCTCCCAATCAGCTTGTATTCCCACTGCAGCTTACCGGTGATCAAATCGAGAGCGCGAATGTAGGTCTGCAGTAGTGCGTCTGGGCTGTCAACTATACCGGTGCCCTCGTAGGGGAAGCCTCCCGGCCGGAATATTTGGGCGGCCTTCAGTTGGAGCTGGCAGCCCTCGACTCAAAATAAAAGTAATCGGTGACGAGGACCGTTTGTTCGCGGCCCGAGCCGGTCAGCAAAAACGCGAGTTGTTTCTCTACGACGCGACGAGCAGTTACCTGGAAGGTGAAAAGAATGCCTACGGGGCAGGGGGACGCACTCCCAAACAAGCCTTGGCCCGCCCCTACTTGCCGAGGGAATAGTCCGCGTCGAGCCGCATGCTTTCACCCGGCTCCAGGCGCCGTTTTGGCGACAACAGGGCCAAACTTACGCTGTTCTGGTTCTTGGTACTCCAACGCAAGAAGCAGCGTTCTACTTGCACCTTGTTGAAGCGATTGACCAACATGAGCCCGGGCTTTGGGTTGACCATTCGCCACTCGCCGTCGGGTTGGCTACTCCCGGTGTAGGTATCGGCCCCCACTGCCTCCAACGCGGGGTCGATCAGTCTTTTCTCGATGGTTTTTCCGCCTTGTG
>JASHTR010000034.1 GCA_030040455.1 Terriglobia bacterium
GACCGCCTGGGCGTGAAGCCCCTGTTCTATTGGATAACTCCGGAAGGCATCGTTTTTGCTTCCGAGCTGAGGGCGCTCGGCTCGCTCGCATCCCGGCCGCTTGAGGCAGAGCCACAATCCATCTATGATTTTTTTGCCTTTCGTTATATTCCGTCGCCAGGCACATTCTATCGCGACGTTCGAAAGCTTCCTCCCGGTTTCTTTCTTCTTGTGGATTCCAGGGGCTCTCAACAGGAATGCTATTGGGATGTTCCGGCGGCAGAAGAAGGCTCCCACAGTGCCGGCAAGCTTGAGGAAGACGTTTTAGCTTGCCTCTCCGAATCCGTCCGGCTGCGCATGATTTCCGATGTGCCTTTAGGCGTTTTCCTGAGCGGAGGGACGGATTCGAGCGCGATCGTGGCCTTAATGGCCGAGCTCGGAGCGCGACCCTTGCGGACGTTCTCCGTTGGCTTTGAGGAGCGGAACTACAGCGAGCTGCCCTTTGCCCGCCGCGTGGCAAAGAGATATTCGGCGGAACATCATGAGTTGGTGGTTCGGGCGCAGGATGTGGCCGACGAATTGCCGCGACTGGTAGCCCTTCGCTCCGAGCCGCTGGCGGAGCCCACGGACGTGGCGCTTTATCGTATCGCCCGCGCAGCCGCCGGAAGCGTGAAGGTGGTGCTCGCGGGTGAGGGAGGTGACGAGCTTTTCGCCGGCTATCCGAAGTACGTCGCAGATCGCCTGGCGCCGTTTTTCCCTCGAATGCTCGCGAGAAGGGTCGCGCGGCTTCTTCCTTTCAGCCAACGACGAATGCAGGTGGCATTGGAAGCGCTCTCCGCGCGCAATGAGGGAGAGCGCGTTGCCGCCTGGTTTGCTTCGTTCACCCGCTCTGATGCCGAGGCTTTCTTCAGCCGCGAATTCCTTTCTGAAGTTGATGCTGAACACCCTGCGAGAGTCTTTGATGAGTGCCTGCGCAAAGTTGCCGCGCGCACGCCTTTAAAGCGGATGCTTTACGCTGATTTGAAAATCTGGCTTCCCGATAACCTCCTTCTCCGAGGAGACGCGATGACGATGGCGGCTTCCATTGAGGAACGCGTCCCTTTTCTCGATCATAAGCTGGTGGAGCTGGCTGTCCAAATCCCGGACCGGCTCCTGGTTCGAGGATTCAAAACAAAGGCGTTCCTCCGCCAGGCGCTCAGCCGGCATCTGCCGGAGGAGATTTTGAAGCGGCCGAAAGCAGGCTTTACCGTTCCGGTAGGACCGTGGTTTCGCGGACCCCTTCGGGAGATGGTCAGCGATCTTCTCCTCTCGCCGCAGGCCAGCGTGCGGAGCTATTTCAATGCCGCGAGCATCGAACGGTTCGTGGGTGACCATTCAAGTGGGGTGCGGGATCGCCAAAAACAATTGTGGGCTCTGATCAATTTTGAGTTGTGGCAAAGGCAGAAAACAGTTCTGGGACTTTGACGTGACCCCGGCGGTCGGCCGTCCAGGCGAGCGGTCGGTAACGACCTCCGGGTATAATCTATACGAGCGAAGGGAGAGCTACATGGAGAAGGCGACGTTTGCGGCGGGTTGTTTTTGGGGAGTGGAGGCGATGTTTCGAGCCGTGCCGGGAGTCGTCTCAACCCGCGTGGGGTACACGGGCGGCACGCTGGAGAATCCAAGCTATCAGGATGTCTGCACAGATCGAACCGGGCACGCGGAGGCGGTTGAGGTTGCTTACGATCCTGCGCGCGTCTCCTATGACGTTCTTTTGGACGTCTTCTGGAAGGGACACGACCCCACTACGCTGAATCGGCAAGGGCCCGATAGTGGCACGCAGTACCGCTCTGCCATTTTCTACCACACCTCGGAGCAGGAAGCTGCCGCGCGCGCATCCAGGGAACGGCTGGAAAAGTCAGGCGCTTACCGGTGGCCCATCGTCACCGAAATTGTTCCGGCCAAGTTGTTCTGGGAGGCTGAGGACTACCACCAGCAGTATTTGGAGAAACGAGGGATGGCTCACTGCCGGTAATTTGCGCGGCTATCCGCCAATAACCCTCACCCATAGAGAAGTTCCTCATGACGCTTCGCGACACGGCCGACTGCCCCGAGCGTAGCGAAGGGACCGTTCGAGGCGGAGCGAGCGGGCTCAGAGCGATTCGCCGATGGAAGGGCCATGCGACTCAGAGATGACGGCCTGCCATGCCTTCGGCTGACCCCAACATAAAGAATATTCCATTTATTTATTGAGGATTACCAATTATAGAGACAACAAGCGCGGTAGCGGCGGCCTGTGGCCGCCGGTCTTTCGGCAAAAAGGTTGTGACTATAATTGGTAATCCCCCGTAGATAACCGCCATCCGGCACTTTGAAAGTTCGCCTTGTTCCGGCGTACCGTGAGATACTTCCCTGGAGGATATATGCGCAGACCGTATGTGCTTCTTATTCTCATAGGTCTTGCTGGGTTTGTGGCCTGCCACAAAGTGGCTTCGAAAGAAGCGGTGAAACAGGCGGTCGAGAAACATCTCCATGAAAACCCTCATCTGATGCTCAACAGCTTTACTACGCACTTTGAGAAGATCACGTTGAAGGGCAATACAGCGCAAGCGCTGGTCGAATATCAGAGCAAAAATCTGCCGCGCCTGGCAGTCTCCGTCCTTTATGAGCTGAGGAAAGTGGGAGGAGAATGGCAGGTGGTTTCAAGTTCTTCAGCGGGTGGGCAACAAGCGAATCCGGCGAACCCTCATGAAGGGGCAGGCATGGGGTCTGATACCGGCCCAACATCCCCAAGTGTGCCAGTGCCCGTTCCCAGCCACTGAAAAAGCGAAAAAATGGATCGTCGCGTTTTTGCCGAAAATACTTTTCGGGCAGCACTCGGAGGTGCCATCGGGGCCATGGACGCCTTGCCAAAACCTTCGCCCCCGACGGCTGCTGACGTTCCCTTTAAATTTTCTGTCATGCTCTGGACGGTGTACAAAGAGCTACCCATCGGGCAGCGCCTGGAAAAGATCGCGGAAGCCGGTTATCACAGCGTGGAGTTTTCGGGCCAGTTTGAAACCTGGACTAACGAGGAGATTCGGAGGGTTATCAGAACAAAGCACGAGCTCAGGATGGGCTTCGACGCCACCGGAGGGCTGCGGCGTCACGGCATCGTGAACCCGCTCGAGCGGCAGGCGTTTCTTGCCGACCTTCGCCGGATGCTGAGTTTCGCTGACCGGCTCGAAATTCCGGCAGTGATCGTTTTGACCGGGAAACGCGTGCCGGGACTCAGCCGCGACGCTCAACACCAGAGCTGCATTGACGGCTTGAAGCAGGCGGCTGAGCTGCTGGAGGGCCGGCAGACGCGGCTGTTGATGGAGAACATTGACCCGGAAGAGAACCCCCGCTACTACCTCACTTCGGTGGCGGAAGGATTGGAAATTATCCAGGCCGTGAATCATCCGCAGGTGAGAATGCTTTACGATTTCTATCACGAACAGATCGCTGAAGGGAATCTGATTGAAAAGCTGGAGAAACACATTGACCTGGTGGGCCTTGTCCACATTGCGGACGTTCCGGGGCGGCACGAGCCGGGAACGGGTGAAATTGATTACGTCAACATTTTCAAAAAGCTGGCAGAGCTTCATTACGACCATTACGTTGCCATGGAATATCTTCCCACCTACGATCCGGTCGGCAGTCTCTGCCGAACACGCAAAATGGCCATCCAGGCAGCAAGAGACGCGATGCGGGACCAAGGTTGAAAATAGCCGCCGCTCAGCCCAGGTGGGAGTGCAAATTCCGATCTTTAGCGACAGCCAGGGAAATGCCCCGCCTGAAAGGGCCGCGCTTGAGACGGTGTAGCAGGAAGTGGATCGCGCGCGATGGTGCCGCGATGAGGAGCCGATAATGCCGCCCTTGCACTTCAGGTGGATATTGGAGGATTTCAAAGACTCTGCCTGTTCGAATCGCCGACGCCATTGTAAACTAAGGAAGCATCATGCGGGCCTGTAGCTCAGATGGATAGAGCAACGGTTTCCTAAACCGTGG
>JASHTR010000441.1 GCA_030040455.1 Terriglobia bacterium
TGCTCATCACCGTCAATGAGCAAAACGTCACGTTTGGCACGCGCCCTGCCGATGGCGAAGTTGACCGCAAGAGTGCTCTTTCCATCGCCCCCCTTGACATTTCCGAAGGTATAAATCATGCGCTACACTCCGTTGTCGTTGCGGTATTTACACGCTTATTAAACGAATGCGTAGCGATATACAAGCAGAATACGCTCGCGGCTTGTTCTGAGGGGCCGCTCTGACTTCTAGGAGTTTTTTGCAGGCGGAGCTGATCGGCGGTTTTTGCCTTTCAAGGAGGAAGCCGTCAGAAGGAAAGGGGCAAGGGCTTCCACTCCGTTTCCACTCCATTAAGCGGCGGGTGGAAAAGGGGAGGGGCGAAGTTGCTGATTTCGTTAGTGCTGAGTTGATTGCCGTGAACGGCTTGATGGTTTATTTTCAATCGAAACGAAGTTTCCCAAGCTGGACGTCGCGGGTTCGATCCCCGTCCCCCGCTCCATGTCTAACATAGCCAAAACGGTTGGTGCAATTCTTCACGAGGTCTCCCTTGGCTGGCGCAGAGTTGAAGCTGGAACGTTGCACTGGCTTTTAGCTTGAGAACGTGAAATTATGCTGATTAGGAGGTGTGTGTGGCAATCATGGAAGGAATTGACTGGTCGGAGTGCCCGCTGGTCGAAGTGAAGCCGGGGGTGCAGAGCGGCGCTCCCGTGTTGCGCGGCACGCGAATGCCCGTCGACGCGATTGTAGACAATTTCGACTATGGCGTGAGCACCGCTGAAATCGCAAACCAGTTTGAAATTCCACCCGAGCAAGTTGAGGCAATCTTGACCTACGCCAAGAGTCACCGCGTTGCGCATTCTCTTTGATAAAAACGTTCCGGTTGGAGTGCGCAGCTTCCTCACAAACCACGACGTCTATACTTTCGCCGAAATGCAGTGGCCCGACCAACTACAGAACGGCGAACTTTTGGCGATGGCGGAGCAAGCAGGGTTCGACGTCATGGTTACATCAGATCAGAACATCCTCTACCAACAAAACTTGGCCGGCAGAAAGATCGCCCTGGTCGTCCTTGGCTCCAATATCTGGCCGGTCGTACGGCAGCACAGTGCGGCAATAGCGGGCGGAGTCAATGGGGCAACACACAGGAAGGCATAGTTTCATCGAGATGGCGGTCCCGCCGAAACGGCGAAGGTAGAGTCCGATAAAAGTCCATTAATAGACGGTCGAAATACGGCCCTGCAAAATCAATAGCTTGGGATCGTCAGCAATCAACCCCGTAGACGCCAAATTTTGTATTTTCAATCTACGGTCAATTTCCCAAGCTGGACGTCGCGGGTTCGATCCCCGTCCCCCGCTCCATCCTTTCAATAGCTTAGGAATAGTCTTAAAACGGGCCTGCTCCAATTTACTCCATTAGGCTTTACCGGGCGCTCCGTATCGCACAACCGGACTGCTCGATTGCAAGCTCGAGCGCATCGGTTGCATCCTTAGCGCGGTCCGAGTCCGTTATCGAAGTAGAGCTGATGGCATCGACGTCGCAGGCAACCTCGCCTCTGGGTCGCGGCAGAAATCAGCACAGGGCACGCATTTCATCGTGCTACCGCTTGAGGAAGCCGTATAATACCAGGATCAGGTCGTACTACACCTCCCGCTCGGCTTGAATCCAGGGCGTAGCGACAGAAAGGCGAGGACACCTCATGTGCGAGATATGCAGTTCGATGCTGGCGGCCGAGCACACCGAACAGCCGGGGACGGAGCTTTGCCCGAAGTGCCGGCAGTTCCCGCTGGATGCGGAGATGCCTCTCGATTTGAGCCAGTGGGACAACGTCGCGCCGGATTTGCAGAACGCGGCCGAGTCCTTCGCGCCAGAGGCGCCGGACTTTGCCAATTCGATGCATGAGCCATCGCTGGAAAGCCCTGAAGGCTCAATTCCCGAAGAAACCGACGCAGAAGCGGACGAGCACGCGCGAACCTGCTATCACTGCTACCAAGCCGATTCAGATCTGGCCGAGCTTTGCCCGGTGTGTGGCGACTCCTACTTACCGCCACCCCTGCGCAAGCCCCACCGCGCCTGATTCGACATCGGAGCGGGTTTACCGCCCCCAAAAGAGTGTGCAGGCTGATCGCGACGATCAAGTACCAATGGAGAATGGTCTACGTCCGGCGCATTCTCGGTCACGCTGAGTACGATGAGAAGGAGTGGCAAAAAGAATGATTGCAATCGCTGAAAAGTACGCACTGGCGGTTGGCTCTCCGACCCCGATTACGTCTGAGCGGCAGCATCAAGAGTACCTGTCGGTTTTAGATAAGCTGGCAAACGAGGAAAATCCAACCCGCGAAGGAGAGAAGTACGCGGCGGTACTGATGACCTTGATCGACGCGTATGAGGAAGCGCATCATGCCATTCCTGACGCTGCCCCGGTGGAGGTCCTTCGCACGCTGATGGATGCCAATAATCTCCGCCAAAAAGACTTGGTCCCTATCTTTGGCTCCGAAAGCATCGTGTCCGAGGTCTTGCACAAGAAGCGTGAACTGAACAAAACTCACATCAAGAAGTTGAGCAAACGATTTCACATTTCGCCGGCGGTGTTTTTCTAACAGCTCACAGAATTACGACACCTGTCAGGGGGAGCGTTGCGCAGTGACGCGAAGCTGGCGCAGGCTTGCAGCCGCAACCCAAATGGCGCTGTCATTCTGAGCAAGCGCAGCGAGCGAAGAATCCCTGCATTTCTTCGGTCTCAGCAGAATTCGGGGATTCTTCGCGGAGTTTACCGTGAGCCTCTTCGCGGAGCCTGCCCTGAACTCCTTCGCTACGCTCAGGACCGTTCGAAGCGGAGTGAACGGGCTCAGAGCGATTCGAAGAGGAGCGAATCGGCTCAGAATGACAGGCTCCAAATCTTTGCCAAGAGACAAG
>JASHTR010000035.1 GCA_030040455.1 Terriglobia bacterium
TAGGCAAAGCGCCGGCACGCTCTGACGGCTTTTATCCTCTGTACCGGACAGGGCGTTAACCAACTCCGTCAATACCTGATCCTCCACTTTCACTTGTTCCTGGCACACACGGCACGTATCTGAACGGACCACCAAGGAGCTGGCTCGACCGGCCGGATCGCCGGAATCGAACGCGGCCAGCGCCTCCAACCGCCGACTCACGGCGTTCAGAACCGGCGGGTAAGCGGCCGAAATGCCTTGCGGAGATGCAATCTCAGAGTACTGCCACGTATGCAGGGGGCATAGTCCGCCTCTTCGTGCGTTCGCCGTCCGCTCGGGTTGATCCACAACCACCCGATATTGAAAGCCTGCCAGGAATTTCATCATGGTGTCCGCGACTCGAATGCAAACCGGGCACGACTTCCGCACAGCCTCCATTAACTCCGGCGAACCGATCGGCTCTCGAGGGTGGGGCCGGGCGGCTGCTTGCTCTCGGGTAGGATGGGTCAACAGCTTGCGGATTTGAGTTAATCGAGCTGCGAGATCATGAAATTTTGGTGCGGCTTCCTCGGACACGGCTGCGCTCGCCTGAACTTCACTCAACAACCCGAGCGCGCGGTCACAGATGCGGGCTAAGGATTCAGTCGCCTTCTCGCTTGTTAGAAACTGGACCAGGCTCTCTTCCAGAAGTGGCAGGCCGCTTTCAGCGAGATCGCGGTCGGAACGCTCGATCTTGGCCCGGAGACCTTCCTGAGCGGATACGGCAAAGAGCCGCGGCTCAAAGAGACCTAGCTCTGCCTGGAGAATGCTTCGGATGAACTGAAGCACGCGATCGCGCTCAGCGGGAGGAACGAGATCCGATTTATTGACGACAAGGAAAATTTTTCGAACGTGTTCTCGCACCTTCTCGAGGAATCGAAGTTCCTCACGCGCCAGAGGCGATTCAAAACTGGTCACAAAAATCACCGCGTCCGCTTCGGGCAAAAAACGTTCGGTCGTCACTGTATTCGCCGTGATGGCGGACCCGATTCCCGGAGTATCGACAAAGAAAAAACCATAGCGCAACACATCCGAAGGAAGCTGCACTTCCGCCGCGGTCACCTTTTTCACGTTACCGGGATTCCCGGTCTCGGTAACGTAATCCACGAGCTGCGATATGGAAATATCCCTCCCAAGGCTGCTGCCCTGATATTCGATTCGGACTCGCTCGGGATTGCCATAGGAGACCTTGGTAATTGCGGAGGTTAAAGGCACGATGCCAACGGGCAGCCGGTCCATGCCGAGCACGGCATTCATCAGCGAGCTCTTTCCTCGATTGAATTGGCCGACGACAGCAAGAGTGAACCGATCGTCGGTCAGCCGTGCCAAAAGGTCCTGGCACGTCCGCTTCTTGTCATGAGTCTTTTCGGAATCAAGGAGATAAAATGCGGCCTGAACCACGGAGGCAATCTCGACCTTCAGCCGATCATATTGCTTCAGGCTCTCCGCAGGTTCAGGGGTTCGGGATGGTTCGCCGAGCTTACGTTCCATACGCGCCCAATATCCACGCTGTCAGCCCCGGAGGGGCTGTGAATAAAACTCTCGCGGTAACCGCTTACGCACGCTTATTTACTTGGAGGAGGAATGTCACCAATGCACAGGATCGTAGCCAATTCATCGCGCAGAGGAGCAGGAATGGGCAGCGCCCGGATTTTCGAAACTGTCTTCCGGACGGGGTATGGATACGACTTCAGCTCAAGTTTTTCATCCTCCCATACCGCGTAGCAGGCGTCGGGGTTGCCCGTCTTCGGTTGTCCGAGACTTCCCGGATTGGCGATTACCTTTCCGCCTTCCTGCCGTTTCATCGGAACATGCGTATGTCCGGTAAGGATGACGTCCGCGGAGATGCCTTGGATTTCAGTAATCCATCGGGGCGAGTCTGCCTCGCAATACCCAAAAAGTGGGTCCGACGGAATTGCATGACAGAGGTAAAAGCGGGTATTTCCACGTTGAATCTCCACTGTTAAGGGCATCCCACGCAGGAAGTGCTTCTCGCCAAAGCTCAGGGCTGAATCCGTAAAACGGCCCGTCGCTTCCGCCATTTCCCGAAAACGGGGCGAGCACCGCGGGTCTTCCCCATAGCCAATCGCATGGTCGTGGTTTCCCCGGACAAGCACGGAGGCTCTGGATTTCACGAAATCTATGACGCCTGACGGCTCGGGTCCGTAATTCACGAGATCGCCCAGAACCCAGAGCTCGTCGTAGGTCTCATTTAGAGCAGAAAGGGCGTCGAAGTTGCCGTGGATGTCGGAAATGATCACGATCTTCATCGCACAATCGCTTCAAAGAAGCATCCGGCCAGAGTTCCGTAGGGAGATTGAGCTCCTCTTTATTTTCGCGCGAGCCCTTGCATCCATTAACGGCTTCGTGCTCCCGCTATTCCAAACACCCGCAAGAGAATGATTCGCAAAACCTCTCGCTTTTCTGAGCAGCGCTGAGGCCAATAAAAAACTCCTGGCTGCTTGCTGCCAGGAGTTATTAGCCTGTCGGAAGGCGGTTAAGGCGAACCCCTTCGCCTCTTAATAAATTATATCCGATGAATCGGGACGCGAAGCGGAAAAAATCCAAGACCGATATGCCAAACGTGTTTTAAGCGAGCGTCGAAGCTTGCCTAACGGCAGGTCCGCTCCGGGCGTCATCCGCGCCATTTCCTTATCACGGCGTTGACTTCAAGGGGGGCGTCTTCTATAGTAAAGCCAGGCGTTGGAGTTCGCCCTCAACTGCCCCGCGTGGGCCAACGCGGAGAAAATGACTCCTACCGGTTTCTCCGGCAAGGGCGTCCAGTCCGCCGTCGTCCCATCCCTCGCCGGGAGATTCCACCCAATAAAAAAGCTTCCGCATTGGAGTGCTGCAACATCGGCTCGCGGCTCAGCGAAGGAACTGCCGGAATGGAATCGGGACCGAATTCGCCTGCTACGCTGAATCCAAATCATCGGCGGCACTTACTGGTGAGCTATCAGTATGCCGACAAACTGCTGTCTGAGGTTGAGGAGATTCTCTTCGCATCAATCTCTAAATCTCCTTTTCCAAAGTACAACGGAAGTCTCACCCTGGCCCAGACCAAGGTCGTTCAGGACTATATTGCCCGGATTCGCGATCAGATGGTTCATGCCCTCGCGAGTCAAAACATCACGCCGCCGCCACCTCAACTTGATTCCGCGCATTCCATCCGCGTAACGCTGGAGTTCGCCGATATCGCGTTCGATGAGTGCCGCGCCGAGCACATGCGAGGATACGGTAAAATTCCGTCCTCCCTAACGTCGGAATTGGATGGGATGGCGGACGAGATGCGAGGATTGGTTCGGAAGCTCATCACGTATTTAGCCCAGGGACTGGGGCAGGACCTGGAGGAGCGGCTCCGGCGGCTCGAAGGCACTCTGGATGAGATTCATCTGCTGCAAAAATTGGAGCGGGTCATCAATACCCGCGGGCTGGTGGAGTTCCGTTCACCGCTTTCTGTCATACTGGACCGGTTGGAAAGCACGAGTTTTCAGATTGCCATCTTTGGCCGCGTGAGCTCGGGTAAGTCATCTCTTCTCAATTACATTCTCCAAACGAACGTGCTGCCGGTGGGAGTGAATCCGATTACGGCCGTGCCTACCCGCATCGTGCACGGCAACGAGCCGCGTCTCATCGTCACTTATATCAATAGCAAGCGAGAAGCGCTTGCCATCGAGCGCCTCGCCGAGTTTGTGAGCGAGCAGTTTAATCCGGGAAATTCCAAGAACGTCACCCGCATCGTCGTCGAAATCCCCTCGGTCCGGCTTCGTGACGGGGTGGCCTTCGTGGATACTCCCGGCCTTGGCTCGTTGGCCACATCCGGTGCGCGTGAAACGCTAGCCTACCTCCCGCAGTGCGACATGGGCGTGATCCTGGTGGACGCGGGAGCAACGCTGACCAACGAGGACCTCGCAACTCTCCAGGCGCTTTACGAAGCGGCGATTCCCGCGCAAGTGTTGTTGAGCAAAGCGGATCTGCTGGCTCCCGAGGATCGAGATCGCTCGGCAAGCTATATTGTGAACCAGGTTCACTCATTCCTTGGACTCGATCTTTCCGTGCATCCAGTAAGCACCAAAAGTGGACACGCGTCTTTGATGGATGCGTGGTTTAAGGAACAGATCTTGCCGCTCTACGAAAAGCATCAGGACCTGGCGCGCCAGTCCGTGCGGCGAAAGATCGGAGCGCTCCGCGAGGCAGTGACTGCGGCGCTCAAGATTCGGATTAACCTCTCTGGAAAGGAACAGCAAAAAGAGGACAAAGATAAAAACCGCCTCAAGGCCGTCGAGACGCGCCTGCGCAAGACAACCGGAAAGGTTGAGGAAACCCGCTCCGCTTGCTTTCAGGTCACTGACCAAGTCCGAGCCCTGGCGCCTTTCGCCATCCGCCGGGCGGCAGCCGCGGTGGCCGAAGTATGGTCAAAAAAGGTGACTTCTTCAGTTCCTATCGAAGACCTTGCCGTCTCAACCATCAGCGAAGTCTGGGAACATAAAAGCAAGCAGGTTGCCGAGGCGATCGGGTCACTGGCATCAACGATGGCCGATGCGCTCGAGGAAACAGGTCGGGTGATGAGCTTGGAAAATGTCCCAGATGAGGACGAATTGCGCTCCATCATCAAGGAGATGCCACGAATGGACCTTGGGGGGCTTCAGATCAAACTGAAATCCGTGCCCTTCAAGTTCCTGGGCAAAGAGTTCGTTCAATGGCGGGTAGAAGGGCAACTGCAACAGGCCGTTGGATCTCAACTGAAAGAAGCCTTTGGAACTTACGGGCGGTTATTGGAGTCCTGGGTGCGGCACAGCGTGGCGGAGCTTCACCGCCACTTCGACGAGTATGCCGACGCCGTTCGCGCTCAGATCGCCCGATTGGAAATCGTGGCAGGAGAAGGCGAGGCAACGGTGGAACAAACTGAAGCAATCCGGCGAGACATAGAATCCCTTGCGGATGAAGCAGAGGTCTCCAGCACCGTCTTGTAGACGGAATTTGGGTGAGCACGATGCCAGGATATGAGGTCACAGGCGTCTCGGAAATGACGGGCGTGGATGGTGCAACCCGGCTATCGCGTCTCGCGACGCTGGCGGAAGAGCTCGGCGTGAATCCTGTTGCCAGCGAAGCTCGCGACCTTGCCGTGCGCGTCCTGGAAGGCCGGTTTTACGTCGCCTGCATCGGTCAATTCAAGCGGGGCAAGTCCACCCTCATTAACGCCTTGGTAGGCGAGCGCATCCTTCCGGTTGGATTTATTCCCGTGACCACGGTGCCGACGGTGATCCGGTTTGGATCAAAACCCGGAGCGCGAATACAAACCCGAGATGGCAACTGGGCGGAAATAGCCGTCTCCGATCTCAAGGAATACGTTTCGGAAGAGCACAACCCGGAAAATGCGAAGGCCGTCAACGGTGCCGAGGTATTTCTGCCCAGCCCGCTACTCGAAGGCGGCATGTGTCTGGTCGATACGCCCGGCCTCGGATCAGTATTCAGCAGCAACACATCATCGACACAGGCATTTGTGCCCCAAATCGATGCGGCCTTGATTGTAATCGGATCGGAGCCGCCGCTCGCGGGAGAAGAGCTTGCGCTCATCGAAGCGGTGGCGCGGCACGCGAGCGAAATGATCGTGGTGCTGAACAAGGCTGACCGGGCCAGCGAGCCGGAGCGGGCTGCGGCCACGGCTTTTGCCATCAAACTCCTGGAAAAGCGTCTGCAACAGCCCGTGGGGCCTGTCTTTGAAGTCAGCGCCGAGGAGAAACTCGCTCAACACGGACCGGAGCGCGACTGGGGACGACTCATTGAGGCGCTGGATCGATTGGTTCGTGACTCTGGCCGGGAGCTTGTGAGGGCAAGCTGCGAGCGCGGCATAGAGCGTCTGGGCGAGCAGCTCGTGGCCGTTGTTAGCGAAGAGCGTGAGGCGCTCGATCGGCCTCTTGAGGAATCAGAGCGGCGAATCGCCGCCATGAAGGAGACCATCGCCGGGGCGGAGCGCGCAATGCGTGAGCTGGGTTTTCTCTTCATGGCCGAACAACGGCACCTCTCCGATCTGTTCGTGGATCGCCACAAGTCATTTTTGACTTCCGTCTTGCCAAAGGCAAAGGGACAATTTGAGCGGGCGCTCAAATCGATATCCGGCGGCACGGGGCCCTCATACCGGCGTTCCATCATGCGCGAAGCTCAGAATGTTGCGCGAGAGCACGTTATCCCGTGGCTGCGGAGCGAGCAGCAGGAAGCCGAGCGGGAATACCGGCAAGTGACGCAGCGGTTTGTGGAGATGGGAAATGAATTCCTGAGGAAGCTGGCCGGAGCTGGCATTCCGGAATTATCGCGTCTGCCCCACGCGCTGGATGCGGAGACAGGATTCCGGATTAAATCTGAGTTTTCCTTTCTGGACCTTATTGAGATCGCACAACCGGCTTCGCCGCTGCGTTGGCTGGCTGATTTGATCCTGGGACTTGTGGGGATGCGGCCCGCCATCGCGGCTGACGGTTACGAGTTTCTTGTGAGGCTGATCGAGACCAACAGCACTCGCGTCCAGAGCGACATCCTCAACCGCGTTCAGGAAAGCCGCAACCGGCTGGAGACGGAGATCCGAAAGCTTCTGCACGAGGTGAGCCGAATTGCGGAGCAGGCCCTCACTCATGCTCGCACGACACAGGCTGCAGGCGCTTTAGCGGTTCAAGCAGCCTTTGAACGGCTGGACCGCCT
>JASHTR010000442.1 GCA_030040455.1 Terriglobia bacterium
ACAAATTGGCGCAATCGCAAGATCTCCGCGAGCACATCTGCGCGCCGCTCGTGCTCTCGATAACTTAGCAGGACAGGGGCGGGCACCGCCTGTATGTGCGGTGCCCACTGCTGGTCGACGTACTCAATCGCCTTCGTGACTTCAATGAAATCCAAAAGATCGCCAATAGCGGTCGAGGAATCGCAGGGCCGTCCGTCGACTCTCACCTCATCGACCAGGTACAATGCGGCCCTTACCCGTTTGGGCGCAAACGGGTTGTATTTCACTGCGGAGCTGACACCTTTCCCTGACCCCAGGCGTGACTTGAGCGTCTCAGCGTCAGCCCTTACGTTCGCCAGGTCTCGCTGCTCCAGACCAGACAGCTTCATCTCCGAAACTTTAGCGATGCGGCTCGCCACAGCGTTCACCTTGTTGACCGTAATCGTGCGGAGCTGTTCCCACGCGTGATGCCTACCAAGGACAACGTCACGCACCGCAGCGCCTATCCAATCCTCCGGGCTCTGCGCGAATGAGTCGAGTGCGGCGCACAGGTCCCGTAAAGCCACTTCCAACCCTTCCCTCGTTGCGCGGTCCAGACCAGCAAGGGATCCCAAGATGGGCCTGTCCTGCCCATCCACAGACTCGATTCTTGCGGCGATTTCCTTTTCCTTCAGAACAAGACCATTGAACAGTTGCGGCTCCAACAGAGAAGCCAATTCCGGTAGGCTTGCTGTGGCGTCGACGTCGGCTCCTCTACCGAACTCCCGCGCCAGCGAAAGCAACTCGAGCGCCTCGCTGTTGGTTAAGGGTGGCGGACCGTCAAAATGAGTATATCCGGTCAGCCAGTCAAATTCGGCTGCCTCTTCTGCCAGTCTTTCTGCCAAAGCTTGCGGACTTCCCCGGTATCCCCCATAGCCGAGGTCAACAGATTGGGTTTCTCCAGCGCGGATTTGCTTCAGGCTCGTGTAGGCATCGGCCAGTTCGCGCCGCGAGTAATCTAGGCCAGACTGTAGGTTGCGGATGTGGGTGCGACTTGTACTTGTGTCCCACGTGTTCAAGCGATTCAAAATGCCTTGGACTGACTCCTCAAGCTCGCGCAGCGCTGCGGTATCGTCTCCCATCAGAAATACGCAAAGCGGAGAAACATCCGCAGGGAAATAATTCTTCAACACGCGCAGTGCGCGGGCAGTGTGGCTGGTCACTAACAGCTTCTGCCCTGTCGCCAGCAGATGGCAGATTAGGTTCGTAATCGTGTGTGATTTACCCGTACCCGGCGGCCCTTGCACTAACACACCCTGGCGGCCCTGGAGTTTACGGGCGATTAGCAGTTGTGCCTCGTTTGCACGGAGAGGAAAATACAATTCCTCCGGGACGGAATCACCTTCGAGACCGTCGCCACCATCACCAGAGGCCAGGTCGTCGCTTATGCTGACGAGCCTCTCTACCCCAGGAGGGACTAGCCCGCCGGATTTGAGTTGACTTGCAATCTCATCAAAGATCCGGACCAAGTTTCCTTCGGTGCGCTTGCGGACGATCAACGCGGGAGCGAGAGCCATACATGGACGCGCAGGATCGCAGGTACCATTGGACGGCTCGAGGGCAAGGCTTAGTGCATTTTCAGGAGTAAGCTGATGAAAATACGCATTCAGGGAGTTGATCAACTCAGGCCCTGACCAGATCTCGTCACCTATTACCGATAGCTGCTGTTGAATCTGGTTTTGGACCTCAGGCAATGGACGGTCTTGAGGTTCAAGCATCTCTTGCTCAAGTGCAAGACGGACTCCAGCCGCTGCCGGTGACAGGGAGATTACAGCGGTCTTGGAATCAAATTCGACGGTTGCTTGTGAGACGACAACATGACGTCGGACGCTCGGGCCGTGCGGCGGCTTCCAGATCAGCAGACCCGTTCCGACGACTACCTCGTACGCCTCTCCCAGACGGTCCTGCATCTGGTAAGCGGCGAATAGCTGGTTGTATATAGATTGGACCGTTTCTAAACGGCGATCTTCCAGAGCCCACGGCCACCACAGGTTCTCAACGTAAAGCTCCCATTGCCGGGTAATAGCTGGATAGTCTTCCAGTCTCCGAATAACGGTCTGCCGCTCGACTTGGTCCCCAGAAGCACCAGCGTTGAGTTCTTCAACGATGCTTTCCCTGAGCGGAGGAGCGTCCAGCGAAGAATCGGAGAGATCACGCCGACTTAGCCAGGGAGCTAAAGTGGGCGGCGGGTTTGGTGGCACCTTCCGGTGCGGGCGCTCTATTCTGACCCAATCCTCATAAGCACTCTCACGTCCGAGATCCCACGCGGCGCAGTAGCACTCTTTTTCTCTTGGAATTTCAGACCACCACATAACCTGTTCGTATTCGTCACAGTTGCGCTTGACATCGCTTCGTAGTTCGGTGAGTTCTTTGAGGTAGGTAAACAGACGAGTAGCTCTGTCGCGGATCAAGCCTTCAAGGCCCGTCTCCTGCGACAGCGATGTCACCATGGCAGCGCCCCTCCGTTACCATATATTCAACTTGAGATTTCACGCTGAGTCAATAGCACGCTATCGCTGCGGCAAATCGTACGACCGTCGCTTCAAAGGAACGCTGGCGAGGAGGCCAAAGGCTGGCCGCCCTCCGCTTACTGGCCGACT
>JASHTR010000443.1 GCA_030040455.1 Terriglobia bacterium
GTCGTATTGGATGCGCGGCAGGTGAAACAGTTGCGAGCAATCCAGCGAGGCCTGAGGACCGTGCGGCCCGAGGCTGTTCCGGGCGCCCGCGGAGCGGGATGGCGCGGAGTCCCTGCTTTTGAGACTCTGCGATTTCTCCGTAGTTTATATTCGCGTTCGCCCATCGGCGGCTACCCGCTTTTGCGCCGCGATTCGGGAACAATCAGATTTTCCGGAGACGGGAAACTCTGCATTGCAAGGTCGTAAGTTCTGGTTTTTCTAGCAAACTTTCTGGGCCTGTCATATCGACTTTTGTCCTTAGTCTCATGTCCCAGAAGTTCGTAATCTAATTCTAGCGCTGCGGCTGTCATGCTGAGCCCGTTCGCTCCGCTTCGAACGGTCCCTTCGCTTTACTCAGGGCAGGCTCTGAGCCGATTCGCTCCGCTTCGAATCGCTCTGAGCGAAGCGAAGAGGCTCACGGTGAACTCCGCGAAGGAGCTCAGGGTAAACTCTGCGAAGCATCCCAGCATTTGCCGGAAAAAATACTGAGATCCTTCGCGGAGTTTACCGTGAGCCGAAATAGGGGGATTCTTCGCTCCGCTCAGAATGACAGGCGAAGGGCTCAGGATGACAGGCCTTGTTGATTTCTTCTCCCCTTCAGAATGCGGGAGGATTCTCTGACCACAAGCTTGACTTCCAGGAGGCGATGCTCCGGGGTCGAGTGGTCCGGCCGCGTCGCCCGGCGCAGGAGAATTTCCACCGCAGCGCGGCCCATTTCGTACTTCGGCTGATGAACTGTGGTGAGGGGTGGGCGAACGATCCCTGCCAGCTCGACGTTATCGAACCCGACCATCGAGAGGTCTTCCGGCACGCGGAGGCCCGCGTCAAAGACGGCGCGCATCGCTCCAAAGGCCATCGCATCATTGGCGGCAAAGATCGCGGTGACGTCCTTGCGCTGGGAAAGCAGCTTCTTCATCATTTCATAAGCACCTTCGCCGCTGTGGTGTCCCCGAACGATCAAGGCTGTCGCCCTTGCTCCCTCCACCGCCTTTTGAAATCCTTTTGCCCTTTCCGCCAGGTTGCCGTGCTCGCGCGGCCCGGTGAGATGACCGATCACGCGATGGCCACACTCCACCAGGTAGTTGCCGGCGAGATGCCCGCCCTCGTAATTGTCCGCGAGCACGGTAGAAAATCCGCGAATGCTTGCCGGGGGCCGGTTCAGCAGCACAATCGGCACCCCGGAACCGCTTAATTCCTCCTGCTCGGCCGGGCTTAGTCCGGCAACCGTGTTCATGAGAATCCCTTCAACGCGCTTCTCAAGCAGCGTGTGAATATAGCGCACTTGCTTCGAAGGACTTAAATCGCTGTTACAAAGCACCAGTTCGTAGCCCGCCTGGTAAGCAGCATCCTCGGCCCCGCGAGCGAGCTCCGCGAAGAAAGGGTTGCGAATGTCGCTGATCACCATCGCCAAGGTATGCGATCGGCCAGTCGCCAGCCCCTTAGCAAGCCGGTTAGGGCGGTAATTGAGGCGTGCGGCCGCCGCGAGCACTTTTTGCCTCGTTTCCCGGCGCACTCCATAGACTTCGTTCAGCGCGCGGGAAACAGTGGCAACATCAACGCCACATTCACGGGCGATATCCTTGAGAGTCGTACCCATCGTCAACCGCTTGCAATATATACTTCACAATACGCTCGTCTGTCAAGGACATGCTCCGATGGAGAATACATACCGATTGAAGATGTTTAAAAAGTCTAAAAGCTTGCGCTCTGCGGGATCTTTCATGTAGGATAATCGTTCGGACGATGGCTTCTAAGTTTGCCAAGTCGAGGAAGAAGGCGTGGGTTCGCGCGGCCTATTGTTGTTGCACGACCGTTAGCGGCCAGCGTTCTCCGGAGATGATGGACTTCTAAGCCTCGTTCCGCAATCAAGCTCATGAACGCCCGCGAACGGTGATCCCGTCTTGCGGGCGTTTTTGTTTTTGGCGACTGCTGTCGGGAAAAAGGTTGAGAAATCCCGCGCGGGTCGGGCACGGCTTGAAACCATCTGATCGAGGTGAGCATTCATTATGGGCTTTAATACTTCGGAAATTCGGACCTGGGCTGAGACGAATGCCACGATTCATCCTCGCGAAATCCTCTCTTTCGCCTTGGAAAATTATTCACCGCGGGTTGGCATCAGCTTCAGCGGAGCTGAGGACGTAGCGCTTGTGGACATGGCGGTGAAGCTGGGTGGTGACTTTCAGGTGTTCTCTCTGGACACCGGCCGGCTGCATCCGGAAACCTATCAATGCCTGGAGGCGGAGACGTCAGGAAAGCTATTGACAAAGCGTTCGTCTCGCCATAGAATTCTGCAATCGCTTGCATAGATTCGGTTGGGAGAAGAGGAAAACAAGCTAGGAGAGTTTACGATGACAAGAAAGCAATTAAAGTTGTGGCAACTGCCCGTAAGCTTAGGGATCGTCGTCTTGTTAACCGTCGCTCTGCGGCTCCAGGGCCAGATTGGCATGGCCACGTTGAGCGGCACCGTGACGGACCCGAGCGGGGCCGTAATTCCCGGAGCTCAGGTGACGCTAACCAGCACGGCCGAAAATGCGAGTCGCCAGACGGTGACCAATTCCAGCGGACAGTACGTCATCCCTGCCATCCCGCCCGGTACCTACCAACTTGGGGTCAAGGCCCCCGGATTTCAGCAGCGAACCCTGACCGGTATTATCCTCGCTTCCGGCCAGGGCAGCACCCTCAATGCGACCCTTCAAATCTCAAAGGCCAGCC
>JASHTR010000036.1 GCA_030040455.1 Terriglobia bacterium
GCGTAAAGTACGCGTATGTGTTCAACCCAGCTCTCACACCCGTTGAGCTGCTTCGATACGTTGCGGCTGACTTGGGGTTGCGCATCGACTGGAAGGACAAGAGCGATCTGCTCCTCGGTCTGTTCCGCTTTCTGATTCGTCAGAACGAGGAAGGCCTTACCACCGTGCTCGTGATCGACGAGGCGCATGTACTAAGCAACGACGTGTTAGAGGAAGCTCGCCTGCTGAACAACCTGGAGACTTCTCGCGGGAAACTGTTGCAAATTGCCCTGGTGGGGCAACCCGAATTGGACACGAAACTGGACTCGCCGGAGCTTCGTCAGTTGAAACAGAGGGTTGCGTTTCGATGTCAGTTGCTTCCGCTTACCCCCGAAGAAACGCCGGAATACATTGCGTGGAGGCTCAAGCGAGCAGGAGCGAATGGCTGCCCCCCGCATTTTCCAGTGAACGCCCTTGAAGCGATATATAGCTACTCGCGCGGCTACCCGCGATTGATCAATGCGATTTGTGAGAATGCACTGATTTCCGCATATGCGGCGGGCACCCGCACGGTCTCCGCGTCTCTGATCGCGGAAGTCTGCCGTGATCTTCGAATCCCTCCTGGCTCTTTTTCTGGCAGCGGAAGGGTGGTTGAATCCCGTGCCACGAATCCGCCTACCTCGATGGCGTCTCAAGAGCCGCACATCGGTCCAGGGGAGCATCTCGAGGGGGCGGGTCAGGGAGTCGAGGCGGCGGTGTCGCAGGAGGAGCGGAGTTCATGAGTCACGTATTTGAAGCCTTGTGCAAGTCGGAGGGCCATGCGGAAAGCGTGGACTTTCTATCGCCCGAGGCTTTCTTTCAGACAATTGAAAATGGATCTGAACTGCCGTCCATTTCGAGCGAAAAAGCGGAGATCCGGCCAGAAAGCCGACTGGTCGTTTGGGACAATCCTCACTCCCTGGCGGCTGACCGGTACCGCCTGTTACGGATCAATCTTGAAAAACTACAGGGCGCGGGAAAGTTAAGGTCGCTCCTGCTTACCAGCGCTTCAGCTCAGGATGGAAAGACCACAGTGGCCCTCAATCTTGCAATGGCTTTTGCAGGTGACGGGAAACACAAGGTATTGGTTATAGAAGCCGATCTCAGATGTCCAACCATGATTCGGCGGCTGGGACTTAAGCCATGGGAAGGTCTATCCGACTGCCTGACGAATGGCCTCGACCCGATCTCTGCCGCTCGGCGAGTCGAGCCTCTGGGATTTTATCTTCTGCCCGCGGGAGGGCCCGTGGAAAACCCGACCGAGCTTCTTCAGTCGGAGCGGCTGACTCAGCTTCTTCATGTCGTATCGGGCTGTTTCGATTGGATCCTCATCGATTCGCCACCCACCAGCCCGATTGCTGACGCCTTGGTTCTGAAACCTCGCGCTGATGCATGTCTGCTTGTGGTGCGCTCCGGTAAGACCCCTAGAGAAGCCGTCGATGACGCGATTCGACAATTCGGCCCGGGATTCGTTGTGGGAATCGTCTTGAATGGCCTCGAAGGTCTCGACCGGGAATACTCGGAATACTACAGAAAATACTATAGCCAGGCCAAGGCGAAAAAGTCGACAACCGCCACAAAGGCCTGATCGAATCGGGCGGTTGAACACGTCCTACACACACTGAACACGCGCGAATCTGAAATAAACCTCTTCTGCAAACCGATCTATAACGCAATTTGTCGATATCGCCTCATCTAAGACACTTCGCTTCCATTTCAAATTTATGAACAACAATCACCGCGCCGTACCGATTGCTATCGCGGCCGAAGAACCCATCTTACGATACGGGATCCGCAGGCTAATCGAGACCCAGCCGGATCTGAGCGTCGTCGGAGAAGCTGCGGACAGCCCCGAAGCGATCAAAATAGCGATCGAGCTTAAACCGGAGGTGCTTTTGCTCGAGATGTCCGCAACGCTGTCCGGATTGCAAGTGCTGACGTACCTTGCGTCCATGCGGTCGAGCGTGCGCACTCTTTTGCTAGCTTCTCCCGCTGATAAGAGCGACATTGCGGAAGCCTTCAGCCTTGGGGCGCGCGGTGTAGTGCTTAAGGAGTCGGCAACGCGCCTCCTGCTGAGCGGCATTCGTTGTGTGATTGCAGGCCAGTATTGGAATGGAGAAAAGGCGTTCGCTCAAGCTGCCGCGGTGGTCCGCAGCTTCGCAGAGAAACCAGTCGATGGCAACCAATCTCCGCGAGATTACCGTTTCACACCCCGAGAACTGGAAATCATTGCCGCGATCGCAACGGGTTGCACCAATAAGGATGTAGGCCAGAAGTTTTCGATCACCGAGCGTACTGTAAAGCATCATTTGACAAATATTTATGACAAGCTCGGCGTCTCTACTCGCCTCGAGCTGGCGCTCTTCGCCGTCAACCATCGGCTCGACGCTTACGAACTGCCTCGCGTTCGCAGCCGCGTGAGCACGCATGTGAAATATGCCCAAACCGTGTAAAGGCGATTTGTCCGGAGTGGAACAGCAAAATCGCCTGGAGGGAGTAACCTCGCTGAGTCGGTAGCGAAGGTCTTCGAATTGATGAAGCGAAGAGATTTATATTTTGGGCTATTTGTGGTTTTGACGAGCGCCGTGTTTTCGGCGCCGCTAAGGGCCTTGCTGAAGCTATCTATTGACAATGATGCATATTCGCAGGTTAGCTTCGTGCCTCTAGTCAGCGCCTTTCTGGTTTACCTGGAGAGAAGGAAAATATTCGCCCAGGCTGAGTATTGCCTCAGGGCCGGATCGATTCCCGTTGCCGTGGGCATGGGCGGATTCTGTGCAGGCCGGGCGAGTTTGCTTCCGCCCGAGACGACCGACCATTTAGCCTTTATGATGTTGTCGCTGCTTCTCGTCTGGATCGGGGGATTTGTCTGTTGTTATGGGCTGCGCGCATTCAGGGCCGCCGCCTTCCCCGCGCTGTTTTTGTTATTGATGATTCCTATTCCCGATTTTCTTTTGAACAGAATTGTTTATGCGTTGCAAAAGGGATCCGCAGTAGTAACGTACGCGCTGTTTCGGATGGTGGGGGTGCCGGTCCTGAAGCAGGGTTTCGTCTTCTCGCTCCCAGGCGTCAACATCCAAGTCGCGCGCGAATGCAGCGGAATCCGATCTAGCCTGGCGTTGCTGATCGCCAGCCTGCTGGCTGGCCACTTTTTCCTCAGGTCCCGATGGCGAAAAGTGTCGTTCAGCTTGATTGTTATCCCGATCACGGTCATCAAGAACGCCATCCGCATCGCAACGATTTCCCTGCTTTCAGTGTATGTAGACCGAGGCTTTCTCACGGGAAGGCTCCATCATGATGGAGGCATTCCATTCTCCATGATCGCGGTTGCGATATTGGTCCCGCTCCTATGGCTTCTGCAGAAGTCGGAGCGCGGCTCCTGGAGTAGGCAGGAGGCGGACGGCTGAAATACACGCGACGCGTTGACCAACCCCCGTTATCAAGTCGCACTGCCAGCCTACATAGAGCGAATGGTCAGGGGGAAGGAATAACTGCCGTTGCCTGGTTTGAGTAGGCGCTCTCGACACCTTGCGAGTCCACCGCCGTCGTCACATAGTAGTACGTTTGACCCGACTCAACCGTGGTGTCCGTATAGCTCGTTCCGGTCACCAGCGTCGAATTGAGATTGGTGTACGGTCCCCCGGACACCGTGCCCCGATAGACATTGTAGCCTGTGATGTTGGAGGAGGTGCTGGCCACCCAGTTCAGTGTTACGGATTGCTGGTTCACACCCGCAGCGGAGAGCGAGACGACGGTGGGAGAGTTGGTAGCATTACTGACCACGGAGAGATCGCCGGTGACGCTGCCGGTGGCGGAGGGCTTAAAGGTTACGCTGAAGCTGGTATTCTGACCACTGGCGAGGGTTAGAGGGAGAGAGGGTCCGCTGACGCTGAAGCCGGAGCCAGAGGTGGTGGCCTGAGAGACGGTGACGCTGGCGGTGCCGATATTAGTCATCACCACGGGCAGGGTACTGCTGCTGCCAATTGTGACATCCCCGAAGCTTAGACTGTTGGGATTGGCAGAGAGTTCCAGGGTTGTGCCTGTTCCCGAGAGGGAGATGGTTATGGGGGAGCCTGAAGCAGTGCTGACTACCGAAATACTTCCGGAAACGCTCCCAGCCGTTGTGGGAGAGAAGGCAACGGTGAAGCTAGTGCTCTGTCCGGCGGCTAGGGCTAACGGAAGTGAAAGGCCACTTACGCTGAATACGCTCGCCGAGGGTGTTGCTTGGGAAACGCTCAGGCTCCCGGCACCGGTATTGCTGAGTGTGATACTCTGAGTGCTCTTGTTGCCCACTATCACGTTGCCAAAGTTAACGCTTGTGGGGCTGGCAGCGATGCTTGATCCGCCAGCGGCTGCTGAAGAGCCTGAAGGGGTACGGAAAGCAACCATCTGCATGACCCATGGTCCTGAGGAGTTGAGCGGTGCAGTAGCGCTGTATGTTCCTGTCGTCGTTACCCATCGGTCTTCCGCAATATTTCCGTCCGTAGTAGTCAACCTCAGGGTGAAATCGCTGCCTGGACCCTTGGTTGAGGTATAAACCGTGTTCGCGCCAAAGATCAGATCGGTTGGGTTAGTCGTGGTCGCAGCACCGCTACTGCTTGTCCTGCTGGTACCACGGTTAGCAGCCGTAACATCCACAGGGTTGTTCGGAGCCGCTCCGCTGTATTCCAGAATGCGAATGTCGGGATACTCCGCGGCCTTTGAGAAGATCACCGTGACAGCGTTGGCTCCAGGCGCCGCAGTCGCGATGTTCTTGGCATAGTAAATGGATTGAGACTCGTAGCCTCGACGGATGGTTGGACCTACAGCCAGCGTATAAGCGTTCCCAGCATTGTCGGTAACTGAACTTACTGTGGCGGTTGAATCGTCCCACCCGACAACGACCACGTTGAGGTCGCCGGCTGTCTGTGCTGCGGTGAAAGGAACCGTCACCGTAGTCTCGGCAGCTTGCGGCGCCGCATAATTCCCCTGCACGTACGTGATCCCCGCAGCCAGCAATAAGCTAGGTGAGGACGCCCATCCCGTTACTGCCAGAACGACCAAGATTGACGCCAGTCGGCCGGACGCCAGGCCTTTGCAAAGGAAGGACCGAGAGCAACCTTCAGCGACGGAGCGGACGCGGGTCTGGATGGTATCGAACTGATTCGAGAGCGCGCTGAGGAAGTTTTGGCTTGGCTGGTGAGTGCTCGTTGCGTGGAAAATGCGATGTTTGGACCTACCAGGTTTGACGAAGCGGTGGTAATTCTGTAACCCCTTGGCTAAGAGATGGCGCCCTCCGATGTTCTCTTTCATGGCAACTCTCCGTCTGTTCGTCTTTTTACATATTATATATAATAGTATATTATCTATGTGGTAATCAACATAAATAAGAAAGACCTGGGAGGGATTGCTAAGTCATTGTCCTAATTGGTCTTGAAACTTACAATCTTGTTAATCTATGAAGAACTGAGAATCATCAGGCATGCTTGTACGGGTAACGGGAACCAGAGCCTGACGCCCGTCGGAATTGCACCCTGGGAATGCCTCCCGGGGCATTACCCTGAAAGGCGAATGAGTTTACCAGCTACTCCTCTGATCCGGTCGGCCAACGAAGAAAGCCTTCAGTTGCCTCGCACCGAGCGAAGCGAAAGCTTGGAGAGGCACTGAAAACTGGAAGCCTATGGATAATGGATAGAATTTATACCTACCCTCGTGTTCGTTCCTGCCCGTGGTCGCTTGCCACTCTTCCCGCCAATGCAGACGATTTACACGCCTTAACCCTCGGAATCGAGCATCAACATGCTAGTGGAGGCACTCAGCGCAGGATGTCGCTCGCCCTGCTGAACGAACGTACAGCGAACCTTCGGGACTGATCTAGGTTCTTAGATGACAAATGTACCGTACAACAGGACAGGTAACTAGCAAGTGAATTACCACGCTTATAATCGGCTTAACAGATTGAATCATCCATACTTCATCGATCCACACCAAACAGTCTGACTGTAATTCTTACGCAGAGGTGAGTAATTGTTTCATGGATCGCGGTTTGACATAGGTATTACCCCTGCCCGCGTCGTCAAAAACTGCAAGGCTCTCCGCGCAAGTGCGCATGACCATTTACGCGGTCTGACGTTGGTCGGATCGATCCCATAGGACCTCATGGCTGAACACCTGACCCATCGATTTGAGTTTCTTGAGGAGCAGCTAAAACGGCTCGACAAGGTAGGATTCTCACTTTCTGAAGCGCCGCCGAGCACTGCTCAACTGGCGCCGGGCGCTTCGACAAATGACGATGTGACTGCCGCCTCGCCGGATGCTTCGTGGAGCTACGGGAGTGAAGGATCTGAATTGCCGAACGAGCGCAATCGTAGGCAGGAAGCAACCCTGACTGCCACCGAAGCGTGCAGCGCCGCACTCGCACTCCCCCAAACTACTTCCTCAGGGCAAGTGACGGGGCATGGACGTGCGGGGCCCTTCTCGCGCCTCGCACGCCTCGCGAAGACACAGGGCAACTCGTCAGTAGTTAGCGCAAACTGCGATGATCGCCACAGGGCTACGATTCAGGAGTGCCGGGAAGAGGTGACGATGCTCGTTGAAGAAGCCGTAGGTGGCGCTGAGCGCCAACTAAGGCGCATCGTCGAACAGATCGTTGTCCGCTTCAGGGCCGATGTAGAGAGGGCGCTTCAGAAATCTGCCGTTGTCATTGCAAGCCGTGCGGTCCTGTCGTTAGAGCAGGAGATTCAGATCGCAACACAGCGCAGCCTTTGCGCAGGACCGGCGCCTATGAAATCAAACGCGGCCGGCGGCACAGCCGAAGCGAGCCCTTGCGAGCACAATAAAGGCATTATCCTCAGCCCTGGTCTTTATCTGGAGATCGAACAGGCCGAGCGCGAGCTTTCCACTGCTGTTGACGCAGTTCGAGGAAACTCGACCGCGCTCTTGACCAGCCTGGACGCCTGCTTGCAGGCAACTTTGCGGGCGTTTGAAGAGTCAACCGCGAAGCAGCTTGCCGTGAGTTTTCAGAAGACGGTTCGCGAGCGGCTGGAATGGGAACTCGAAGAGCTTCGTAAGCATGACGGAGCGCCGAATAGGCAAGATGTGGCATACAAGGATGCCCCGCACAGGCCGAACAGGGAGCAATCTCCTGTTTATCCTACCGTGGGACCCTCCACCCCAACTTTCGTCGCCGCAGGCGATCCGAAGCCGGATAAAAATAGCAGCAACGCTTCCGGACATATCGAGTCTAAGAGCGTTCAAGAGGCGCGGAGGCCCCGAAAGAGGCAACCGACTTGGCGTATCCTCGGTCTCAGCTAGAGCTTGCGTCACGCGATGGCGCTGATTAGTCACCTGCCAAATTGCCCCCCTCCTCGGCCCGCTGTCGTAATCAGCAGAGGCCCATCCTGCTGCTTATCGTCCTCTTTATAAGCCATCCGTTTTGATGGGTTAAGAAAGAAGTGGAGGAAAGCAAAAAAACGGGAAGCGCACTTAGGGCGCTTCCCGCCATAGAGGGGGGAGCTTATTGAGAGGGAACCCACAGAAATTTACGTCGGTAAAACAACGCGCAACACTCGCGCGCGGGTCAGTATCCCGAGAATCGCTCCAATCAACACGAAGAACATAAGAGAAGTGGAGAGATTCCAATTCTCCGCCGCAGGGGTGGGATCGGTAGCGTTTAGCGTACCGCCATAATTGGAGCTACTGAAAGAACTGCCTGGAGCGGGATCGCTTGAATCAAACAAAGTAAGATTGAAGCTGGATGCTGCAAATGCTGTGCTCACCCCGAACTCGCTTGCAACGGTGTCACTGATGTTTCCCTCGACCTGCCCGAACTCGAGTTGAAACGATGTTCCATTCAGGGCGGTAACCGTAAGGCTCTGAAAATCGTCACTCAAGAGTGTCTGGGTAGGGTTTGAGGCTGTGCCGCAGTTCAGGCTGACCAAGCACCCTGTGATAGAAAGTGTTCCAGGAGGTGACGCGCCCCAAGTCCATGCTGTGCCCCCTCCTGTGTAATTGGAATCTGAGAACGTCAGGGACCCGTCATAGATAGTTAGCGCGACACCGTTGTTTGTAAGTGTACCTACGCCTTGGACTGCGGTTACCGGAAGCCCAGCTCCTGCAATCGTCTCTGTACCGTCGAAGCTAACCGTTCCTCCCGCACCGATAGTCCAGTCCGTGATGGAGCTAGCCAAGCCGTTTACAGAAACTAGCATCAATCCGAAAATCACCACTAAAGCTAAGCGGGTTCTTTTCATTTTACCCTCCGGTCTGGTCATACAACCTTAAGGCCGCCTTACCTTCAGAATCTCCGCTCACTGAGTCTAGCCGTTAATTGGAGCCCACCCCTTTTATTACATTCCTTCTTCATGACAGGTATACTTTAGCGAGTTTAATGTGTCAATCGGACGAAGGTACCAGATCGCAAGCCTTCCAGATGAGCCATTGTATCGATTAGTTCACAATAATTCCGCACGCGATCCGCACGCCGGAATGACCGGAAGGGTCTGACACTTCGTCGTCCGGTTGAGCATGAATCACAATTGATGTACCTCCCGGGCGAGTCAGCGAATTGGGTCTCCCGGCCGTCAGCGATAACCTGGGGTCCAGTATTACTACGCGTGCCCACCCGTTCGCTGCCACCAGCAAGTTTCCCAAGTCACCTGCGTGGGGCCCCTGCGGATTTTTCAGCCCATGCTGCCTATCATCGGGATTGAAGTGAGGGCCCGCACTCGCAAAGTCTGGCGGGTTGCATTTACCTCCTGAGTGGATATGGAATCCGTGAAGCCCAGGCGGAAGTCCGTGAACGTCCAGACTTATTTTGAGTCCGGCTCCTCTGACCTCCACGAATGTTGCTGTGCCAATCTCCAGACCGACACTGTTATGCAATACTGCCTCAGCCGTCCTCGGTCTTTCTCGGATCGAGGTAGTGCCTACCACCAGAGGGCAAGCCACCAAAAGTAGCACTCCCAGTGCCTTCATGGAATCTCCTTTTCTTAACGCGCCAGCGCGTCCGAGCGACCTAGCCGCAGTCCACATTTGCTGATAAGGAAAGATTGCGCCGAAGCGAGCGGATTTCCTAATCAAGCCTGCCGCGTTGCGGTCGGGAATAGGTAAAGTTGGATGGCATACGTTCCGCATACGCTCTCATCCTTGTTGCACCAAACCGGAACTACGCTTGCCGTTCAAAAAGAGCCGCTACAATATGCGGATATTCAAACCGCAACGAACATCCGTCTATAGGCAGGCGGTCTTGGAAGATAAGCGGGAACCAGCGCAGCAGATATCTACCCCGGATTTCTCACAAATAAATTGAAAAAGGCGGTCTCTTCTGGCATAAGCATTTTGATGAGAAAAACTTGCGCCAGAAAAAGGAGACAGCCTTATGACTACAGAGTGTAGCGGAAAGCATTTGGAATTTCATCCTCTGGGCCAGCGGGAAGCTACGAGCGGATTTCAACGGCGGGACAATGAATCCCTGGCCTTTCGTATTACGGATGATTAACCGTGAAGGGATAACCGGGTTATCGGCTGCCTGGAGATGAATTCGCTCCCTGAGCGGTTGGAGAAGGGGAGGGGGATCCATTCATCGAGCGCTTCGGAGGCACGTAGTCCACCAGCGAATCCACCGGTTGCTTCCCCACCCAGGCGATTCCGCGCAGCAGCATCTGCT
>JASHTR010000444.1 GCA_030040455.1 Terriglobia bacterium
AAAGGTTCGAGCGTGCCCTACGGAAGAAGGGGCCGAGGTAAGCGTGTGAAACTTGACTGCCGGCTAAAGAAACAGCTAGCTGGTGGGTTGGATCGACACCAATGATTTCACCAGTTGAAATCCCTAAATTGACGCTAACCATGGAAGGAGCCTCCCTCCTCAGATGGCTTAAAAAGGAGGGCGAGTGGGTAGAAAAAAACGAGGCTCTTCTCGAGTTGGAAACTGACAAAGCGACAGTCGAAATGCCTTCGCCTGCTGGTGGCTTGTTGAGGAAGGTGGTCATCCAAAACGGCGAGGTCGCGGTCGGTGCCATTGTCGGTTATATCGGAGAGGCTTCTGATGTGGTGCCGGACCCTGGTGTTGCTCCTCGTTTACAGGTCACTCTCTCCGAACCCGTGATTCAAGCATCTTCCGATTCAGCTAACTCGGGGCCGGGAATGGTGCGGGCAACTCCCGCCGCCCGGCGGCGAGCGAAGGAATTAGGTCAAAGCCTTGCCGGAATTGTGGGGACGGGTCCTGATGGCCGAATCACCCAAGAAGATGTCGAGCGAGCCGCGGGTCAATCCAAGGGCGACCGTGACTCCCTTGGACCGAGCCTTAGAACTCTGATTGCCGAACGCACAGCTCATGCCTGGCGTAATGTACCTCATATCCACATTGGGGGTCATATAAGGGCAGAAGGGTTGAAAGCTGCTCTTGAAAAAGGAAAGAAGACGATAGAGGCAGACTTAAGCATGACGGACCTGCTGTTGTATGCGGTCGCGTTGACACTCCCAAACTTTCCTGCTCTTAACTCAGTCTGGTGCGACAACGGACCCCAACCACAACCCCAGATTCACCTAGCCTTTGCTGTTCAGACGTCTCGTGGTGTCATCACCCCCGTGATTCGCGATGCGGAGCGGCGATCACTGGCAGAAATTTCAAAAGAACGAAAGCGGTTGGTGGACGGTGCGTCGACTCGAAGTTTGAAATCTGCAGACTTGGATGGTGGAACCTTCACCCTAACCAACTTGGGGATGTATCCCGTCGATTTCTTCGCACCGATTATTAATTACCCTCAGTCAGCGATCTTGGCAACAGGCCGAGTGAAAAGCTGGGCTGGGATTCAGGAATCGGAATTTGTTTCCGAGTGGCGGATGTGGGCGAATGTGGCCGTCGACCACCGGGTTGCTGATGGCGCGTCGGCGGCCAAATTTTTGCGCGAATTTGAAGCCCTTGTTGAATCGCTTCCACAACGAATTTAAGCCATCCAGAAGCGATGGGCCATAAACTGAGTAGTGTTCTCAAGCTACCACTCGGGTGCTTTCTTTGAGGACAAAACTGCTAAACAAAGGAACTTATCGATGAACATCACTGACGTGAAAGCCATCCCCTTGGTGCGGTCCTTAGACGAAACATTCTTTGGTGGAACCTATCGTATTACCTCGCGCAACACACTTGTGACTGAAGTCTGGACGGACAACGGAGTTGTAGGCCAAGCCTTTGGTGGCGATGAGTGGCGATATCAGACTGAGATCGTGCGAGTCATCGAAGAAAAGTTCAAACCGCTTCTGATCGGTGAGGATGTTCGTGACGTAGAAAAACTTTGGGATAGGATGTTTTACTGCGAGTTGGACCTGGAAAATCGAAGTATCCACACGCTGGATTTGGCCAACAAAGCCGTCCAGATGCAAGCAATTTCCGGGGTAGATATCGCCTTGTGGGATGCCCTCGGAAAATCTCTGAACACTCCGGTCTACAAACTGCTGGGTGGCTTCAGGGATGAAGTGCCGGTGGTGGCCATCGGAGGCTACTACGCTAAGGATAAAGGCGACCGCGAATTGATCGCTGAGATGGTCGGGTATCAAGAGATGGGACTGACGGGCGTCAAAATGAAAGTGGGCAGAGTGGAAGTCGCCGAAGACGTACGGCGAGTTCAAATCGTCAGGAAAGCAACGGGTCCTGACTTTGTGATTGCCTGTGATGCGAACCAAGCGTGGACGCCCGATGAGGCGATC
Organism: Terriglobia bacterium; assembly: GCA_030040455.1. Taxonomy (GTDB): domain Bacteria; phylum Acidobacteriota; class Terriglobia; order UBA7540; family UBA7540; genus RH2-MAG17b. The sequence continues at coordinate 1,998 of JASHTR010000444.1, forward strand.
GAATTTTGCCACCGAGTTGCGGATCTTAACATCCGGTGGCTGGAAGAGCCCGTACAATGGTACGACCAACTTCACGGACTGCGTCGCGTGCGTCAGGCCGGGAAAATTCCTGTGTCCGCCGGGCAGGGTGAGATCTCCCGATTTGGCTGCAGAGATCTGATTTTAAGCGAGGCCGTGGACATTCTGAACGTGGACGTGACGATTGCGGGTGGCATCACGGAATGGAGAAAAATTGCGGCGATGGCAGGCATGCTCGACATCAGCATGGGACACCACGAAGAGCCTCAGGTGGCGATCCATCTATTGGCTTCCGTCGCCAATGGCCTTTACGTGGAGATCTTCCCCGATCGCGACCGAGACCCGATGTGGTATGAACTTCCTGTCCAACAGCCGGTCATCAGGGATGGCTATATGAAGGTGCCCTACGAGAGCGGTCTGGGAATCGCCCTCAACCATGAGGTTATTTCGAAGTATTTCGTCAACCCCTCAGAGGTGCACAACCCGCAGGTTTCGTGATAGCCGCTGGGCCTGGCTGACGGAGAGGAGACGGCTGCTCAACCGCAGAGCGGTGAGCAAGGACAAGCCTGAAACGTGATGACGGCTCCGATCGTAATGAGATTTTCACATCCCACTGGATTAACAAAAATCGAATAAGTTCGTGCGTATATCAGGCTTTTCCAGACAGCATGTCTTTGTTATGGCGTACAGACGCCTTTTGGAGAGAGCAGGCCAAACCGGGGGCCACACGACTTTTTCTCGCCCAGGAAGAGCTTCCGTTCCAGGATACCAGCGGCAGAACGTGCCCCGCAGGCAGTTTCTTCCGCTTCTTTCTCTGCTTGGATCGCCACGCTCGACGTTTCCCCTCGCTTCATCCCTTTGACCATTTGCCGCATTGCTGTCAACCGCGTCGCCACGTGAAACCAATCCAGCAAGTGCTCAACCAGCGGATTCGAGTATGTCTGTAAATTCCGCGCCTTCTCTCCACCCCTCAACCATAGGTCCGTCTCCGCTGAAGGAAGGGAGTACAATGGGACAGCCTAAGGGTGTAGGGAGCAAGTGGAAACCACGATTCAATGCTGAAGACCGGCCGAAGGGGATCGTAATGCCGTTTTCATGATTGCTCGCTAATTTCGCAACGCATCTGACTACCCGAAGGACTCACTTCCTTCTATCGAAGCCAATTCATTCACACGTTCTGAGGTATCGCCCTATTTGAAAAAATGCTCTGTCCTTAGCTTGTCAAGTTGTCCGTTTTTATAGCGCATGCTCTGTCCGCCTTTGCCTTTCATTCGCCGCTAACCGAGGGAGTCCGTAGGGCGACTGAGGTTAGCAGCGAACGGCACTGCGTCGACCCCTGGACCCGGAGAGCCATCGTGCCGCGCGATAGGTGAGCTGCCTGGCTTATCGTGTATTTCCCTCCACGCGGCCGGGCGCGCTATGAAGTCTTCCGGGCCGATCGGAGTGGCACACTCTGCGCCGTGTACCACCCCAAGACGTGGGGACCGTAAACGATGCTGACGTGCCCATCCAGGTGCTCACAGATCGTCACCCGGCTCCC
>JASHTR010000445.1 GCA_030040455.1 Terriglobia bacterium
GGATCGTAGATTAGAACGGGAGTGCCATTCGCTGTCAGACCAGAAAAATCCCCGTTTAACATGGCGGTTGTAGGTTCCCAACCTTGGAATTCGCTAAATTGGCGGAAACGCAAACCCTCGTAATCGAAGAACCAAAACGTGTGGTCCTTCCCGTTGTAAATGTGCGGCAGAATAACGGGCCCGCCGATCGAGGCGCCGAGTTGGTTTTGCTCGTACCGAGCTTTCTGCAACACGCCATTGACCACCGGATCTTGGATCTGAGCTGAGTCGAAGGCATCGTTTCTTACGTATTCGAAAGCGCTTCCATGGATCTGGTTAGTGCCGGATTTGGTCGCGACATTAATGACGACGGGACCTCCGCCAAACTCCGCTGACATGTTATTGCTTTGAACCTTGAACTCCTGGACGAAGTCAAGGGAAACCAGCCAAGCTGGCACCATATCAAAATTCATCTTGGATTCTATCCCGTCTACCAAATAGCTTCCAGATGTGCTCTCTTGCCCCGAGACGCTGTAGGAAAGCCCCGTACGGCCCGTATCGCCATATTGGGGGGCAGACGCATTGCTCTGTGGGGTCAGGGTGACAGCCCCCGTGCCGATAGTCAGGAGCTGCATGTAATTGCGGCCGTTCAACGGAAGGTCCGCGACATATTGCTGGCCTATAACCTGACCAAGGGCCCCATTTGTAGTCTGGATCTTAGCCATTCCCGAGGCGCTCACCTGAACCTGCTGGGTGATTTGACCGAGCTTCAAGGTTACGTTATACCGAGCCGTCTGGTTAACCTGCAGAAGAATCCCGTTGACAACTCCCGTCTGAAAACCATTATGCTCGATGGTAATACTGTAGTTGCCGGGCAGAAGGTTCGGCACCTCATAGTTTCCAGCGCTGTCAGTTTCCACCTTGCGGATTGTGCCTGTGGCCGTATTGAGAACAGTTACGCTCGCCGCAGGAATTGCCGCCCCGCTCGGATCCGTAACAGCTCCCAGAATAGTGCCTGCTGTGACTTGAGCTCTCGTGAGTTTGACGCACATCAGTTGCAACGCCAGCATCACACTCAAAGTCACAATCAGGGTTCGAGAATCAGCCTTTGCAGTAAGTCTCAAACTCGATTTCAAGTAGGTCATGTCAGCCTCCTTCTGTCTACGGCGGCACGCTTCAGCGCGATACCAAACCAGCGGATAATCCCCCTTCGAGTCAGCGGCTTTCATCATAGCAGCCGGTCTACAAATGGTTTGTGACTTACTTTCATAATTCAAACGCTGTGTCTTGTCAAGAACTTTTTGCCTTGTTAGTCTATCATTAGGTGGGGACAATTACGTCGCATAGCCCCTTCCAAGCTCTGGAGATCAACTTCATGAAAAAAGCTTTCGCAGAGTTTCGACGAATGGTAGGCTTCTGATTCTGATTGGGAGATCACTCCCTGGTTCTGCGGCCACATCGCAGGCTAGTGCCGCCGCAACCTGATTATGGAAAGGGGTGCTCGCCGGCTCATTGATGTGATCAGCTAGAAAATACATTATTATTCTTGACAGGAAACAATGCCGAGGCGATGAGGCCTTAAACTGATTTGGATGGATGACTACTATGTTTTCGCTTTCGAGCCGCACATGACACCACGCAATCTGCGCATCGGGCTTCTCGCCCTTCACTGGGGGGCTTTCAATCCGGTTATGCCTCCTCAATATCGCCAGGAAAAAGAGCATCTGGCCCAGCAGGCTGCGGCAGTTTTATCGCAGCATGGGGAAGTGATATATCCGGGACTCATCACGGATGAGGAAAGCGGTCTCGCGGCGGGTCGGGTCTTTGAGTCTCGTGCGGACGTCGTGGTGGTTTTTCCGTGTATGGCAGCGCCGCCGTCGTTTGCGTGGGCGGCGCTTGCAGGTTTAGGCAATACACCGCTGGTCATCTGGAATGCTCACCTGTTGAACGCGATCCCGGAAGGATTTGATGCCACTGACCTTGTGCGGCACAGTTCGAATGTTGGATCGGTTATGCTCACGAACGTCCTGGTGCGAGAGGGACGTGCGTTTCGACTTGTGACGGGGCCGTGGAATGATGAGCACGTGAAAGCGGAGGTTCTGCGAGTCGTGAGGGCGGGTGCAGCAGCTTCACAGCTTCGGCGAACGCGCTTGGGAGTGCTGGGTGAAGTAATTCCGGGCTATCTAAATCTGGTAATAGACCGAAAGGCGTTGAAAAGAGACTTGGGAGTAGAAATCGTAGAGATCTCTCAGGAGGAACTGACCGGGTCGTTTCAAACCGTGTCTGTGGAGGATCAACGAGCTGCACTGGAAGAGATGCGACTCTGGAGCGTAAAAGATGTTGTTGAGACAGATCAAACGAAATCCGCGCGGCTCGCAGTGGCTTTGGATCGCTTAGTGGAAAAATATCACCTTGACGGCGGCACGGTGAATTGTAGGAGTCCATACTTTCTCTCCAATCCGGAGATTGGAATTGTAGCCTGCTATGCTGTTTCCCGTCTCATGCAACGAGGCAAGCCTTTTACGTGCACAGGAGACGTGCCGACGGCGATTGCAGCGGTGATATTAAAGTTGCTGGGCGCGCAGGCGCAATGGTGCGAATGCAACGTCATTGATTATCAGGATGATTACATGCTTCTGACTGATACCGGCGAAGGTGATCCATGGATTGCTCAGGACTTCCGGTGCATTGAAGTGATTCCCAACACACGGTTCAACAAGAGTGGCTGTGGCGCCTGCCTTCGTTTCCAATTTCGGACAGGACCGGCGACATTACTTGGGTTCTCACCGGGGCTCAAAGAAGTTTCTCCGTGGTCACTCATCATTGCCAGAGGAGAAATTATCGGGAAACACTTTCCAAACCTCGGCGTGCCGAACATGGGATTTCGTTTTGGCGGGGCCACCGCTACCAAAGCCTTTACTTCCTGGTGCGTCAATGGTGCCACCCACCATGGAGTTGTTACCTCGGGCGACTATGTAAAGTCACTCAGCGATGTGGCTGATTTCCTTGGAATCAACAAATGCACGATCTA
>JASHTR010000446.1 GCA_030040455.1 Terriglobia bacterium
GTACGCAACCATGCGGCGCTGCGGGCAGATCAATTTCAACGAGACTGACCCACTGACCATGGATGTGAATGCCTGGATGGATTATTGGGCGTCGCTGAAGGTGAATGCGGTCCTGCTCAATGGCGGCGGTATTGCGGCATTTTATCCCACCCAGGTCCCCTACCAGCACCGCAGCGAATTTCTGGGCTCGAGAGATCTTTTTGGTGATGCGGCGGCGGCGGCGCGCAAGCGCGGCATTCGCGTGGTGGCCCGCATGGATTGCAATTACGCGTATCAGGAAGCGCTGCTGGCCCATCCTGAGTGGTTCGAGCAGAATCCCGATGGCTCCTCCCGAACGCATCCCGAGTGCACGTGGCTCCTCAAGACGTGTATGTTCAGCACTTATTTCACCCAACAGATGCCGGCGATTTATCGCGAAATCAATCAACGCTACGCGCCGGACGGTTTCTTTACCAATGGCTGGCCCAGCACCGGACCCCTTGAGGTTTGCCACTGTCCTGCCTGCCAGAAGATCTATCACGAACGGACGGGAGGGATTCCGCCGGAGACGACCGACGCGCAAAGTCCCGTCTACAGGAAATATTACGAAGTTTACATGGACCGTATTGACGAGATCTGGAGTTTGTGGGACAAGGTCGCCAAGGAGAGGAATCCTGACTCTGTTTACGTGGGGAATCTGGGCGGCGGCATAAACACGGTGAAGGACCTCAAGCGGTTGAGCGAAGTAGCGGCATGGTTTAACGCCGACCACCAGGGCCGCACCGGAAACACTCCCCTCTGGATTTGCGCGCAACAAGGGCGAGTGGCGCAATCGGTGATGGACGGGCGCACTGTCACCAATGTCATCGGCGCCTACAACACCACCCAGCCACTGTGGCGGCACACGAGCAAGGCGCCTGCCGAGGCCACCCTTTGGATGGCGCAAGTCACCGCCAGCGGCATGGTGCCCTGGTATCACTGGCTGGGCGGTTCACCACTGGATAACCGCTGGCGGGAAACAGGGCGGGCATTCTTCGACTGGCTGGCGGCCAACGAGCCGCACTTCCGCAACCGGCGCTCGATGGCCAATCTCGCGGTGCTTTACCCGCAATCCACCATCGCTTTCTACCGCTCGAACGGCACCCGGGAACGCCGTCTCGGCGGTGAGCTGATCGACCCCACGGATTATCTGCAAGGTCTTTATTACGCTCTGCTCGAAGGGCGATTCTCCTTTGATTTCGTTCATCAGGAGAACCTGAAAGCAGAAACGCTTAAACCCTATCGGGGGCTCTTGATTCCCAACGCCGCTTATCTTAGAGACAGCGAATGCGATGCCATTCGGCAGTACGTTGCATCCGGGGGCTCCGTTCTCGCAACCTTTGAAACTTCCCGGTACAACGAGTGGGGCGAGCGGCGGGAAGACTTCGGGCTGCAAGAGATCCTGGGCGTGCACGTCGCGGGTGATGTGATCGGACCCTTGAATAACAGTTATATGCGGATCGACCACCCCCACCCCATCCTGCGGGGGTTTACGGGGACGGAAATACTTCCCGGTCCCGAGTTCCGGGTCAAGGTGAGCCCCACAATGCCTGGTTCTCTCGTCCTCAGTGTGGTTCCTCACTATCCTCCTTTCCCGCCGGAAATGGTTTATCCGCGCATTCCGAACACGCCTGAACCTGCCGCCGTCTTCCGCCAGCAAGGGAGCGCGCGCATGGTTTATTTTCCGGGTGATATTGCCCGCACCGCGTGGCGCTCAGGAAACGCTGATCTCAGCCGGTTGATCTGCAACTCGGTTGACTGGCTCCTGGGCGAGAGCCGGACGCCGGTTTCGGTGGAAGGCCCCGGCATGCTGGAAATCTTCGCTTGGGAAACGGAGCCAGGCTTCGCCCTCCACCTTCTGAATTACACGAATCCCAACATGACGCGGCCGGCCATACGCGAGTTCTATCCCGTGGGTCCGCTCAGTGTGAAGTTTGCCGTACCCGAAAGCAGAAGGATTTCCATTGCGCGAGCCCTCCGGGCGGGCCGCAACCTGCCTTTCAAAAGAGATGGAGGAAACCTTCAGTTTGAGGTGCCGGTGGTGAAGGACTACGAGCTAATTGCACTGACCTGAAGGGCCGGCTCCATCCAGGTTGTCGGGCGCGTGAAACTCAGAGAACGGCTCGCCCCTGAAGCCGGTCAAACTATTCGCCTTGCACGCCTTCTCAAGCCGGCGACCCCGGGCGCTCATCGTACGAGGCAAGAACGATATTTCACGGCAGTAGGAGGAAGAACCACGCACAACTGATCCCGGTTAAATCCATGCGTTGTCCTAACGAACGGCATTTCGGCAATGCAGCAGGCAAGGTGAAGGAGCCGCTAGGCGGTCATTGCGCCACCGGCGATGGCGCCCACAACCATAAAGGGCTCTGCCCCCGCCGCAACCGCATCGGGCAACGGAGCATCTGGTGGTTCCTGGGACACATCCCCTTCACAGGCGAAGAACCTCAGGAACGGCCGCCGCTGAAGCGTGGCGTGGTCGCGGATCGTTCCGCGCAACACCGGATAGCATGCTTCGAGCGCGTCCAGAACCGAACGCTGTGTGACTTGCCCTTCGACCTCGATCTTAACCTCCCCGTCAACGCCGGCGAGTTTACGTAAATGATAGGGAAGCATGACTCGGATCATGACAGCGTCCGGACCTCGCGAAAAAGTGCCGCCACGATACTGCGGAAAATCGGCTTCCAATTCCTTCGACCATCAGTCGCAGCATAAATTACCGGACTGTTTACGATAAGCACCCGAGCGCGAACCCCAGAGCAGAGCAGATTTCCTTCATTCGCTCGGGGCTGAGGACCGCGACGCGCCGGCCCAGATGAGTCTTGGACACGGTGACAATATTGTGAAGATTGACGGCGCACGCGCCTTTCATCCCGTCCGCCTCGCTTAAGCAGACTTCCGAGGGCACGCCTCGGATCGTCGAGGTAATGGGCGCTACCGTAGCTGCGGACAAATATCCCATCGCACTGTCCCGCGTGAGCACCACCACGGGCCTTTGCTTGTCCGGGCGCGGAAAACGATAGAGGCGGATATCCCCGCGCGCTATCGCTCCGGCCACGCTGCCGCCCGCTCCCAGCCTGCAACCTCGGCGGGGTTATCAGGGTGCTGCTGGTAACCCTGGCGATCACGAGCCTCCAGGTCCCGGGTCTTAAGATACTTCAAGTGTTCGTGGAGTGCCCGTCGGACCAGCGCCGAGCGGTTCAACCGCGCCTGCCTTGCGGCACGGTCTGTAGCGCGGAGCAGGTCGGAATCCAACACAACTTGGATCGTTTCCATACTGTGGACTATATTCCACATCGGATCCCACAGTCAATTCCACGCTGCGGCAGCACGCGCCACAATGGGTAAGCCGATCCGTTCACGCCAGTGTCTGGACCTCGACAGAAAGCACCGCTGGAAGATCCCGAACGATGGGAGCCCAAGTGTCTCCGGCGTCTGCCGAGGCGTACACCTGCCCTCCAGTAGTGCCAAAGTACACGCCGCAGGAATCGAGTGAGTCGACAGCCATTGCGTCACGCAACACGTTGACGTAGCAGTCGCGTTGTGGGAGACCTTTTGTAAGCGGCTCCCACTCGTTTCCCCCTGCCCGACTGCGGAAGACGCGCAGTTTTCCCTCGGGCGGAAAGTGCTCCGAGTCGCTCTTGATCGGAACCACGTAAATGGTCTCCGGCTCGTGCGCGTGAACGTCAATGGCGAACCCGAAGTCGGTCGGCAGATTTCCGCTCACTTCGCGCCATGAGTCGCCCGCATCGTCGCTGCGCATCACGTCCCAATGCTTCTGCATGAACAACACGCCCGGTCGCGAAGGTTGCATGGCGATGTGGTGAACGCAGTGGCCAACTTCGGCATTCGGATCGGGAATGTATTGGGACTTGAGTCCGCGGTTGATCGGTTTCCAGGTCTTGCCGCCGTCATCGGTGCGGAAAGCGCCCGCCGCAGATATGGCAATATAAACCCGGTCGGGGTCGCCCGGGTCCAAAATAATAGTATGGAGGCACATCCCGCCAGCGCCCGGCTGCCATTTGGGTCCGGTGCCGTGGCCTCGTAAACCGGAAAGCTCCTGCCATGTGTGCGCCCCGTCCGTCGAGCGGAACAACCCGGCGTCTTCAATCCCGGCGAAGACCGTGTCCGGATCGTTCAGCGACGGCTCAAGATGCCAGACCCGCTTGAACTCCCAGGGATGCTGGGTGCCGTCGTACCACTGGTGCGTGGTGAGGGGTTTGCCGGTTTTGGGAGTGGTGTCATAGACGAATTTGTTGCTTTCGCCCTTAGGAAGGCCCTGCGGCGTGGTTGCCATCCCGCCCCCTGGTGTCTCCCACGTCTTGCCGCCGTCGCTTGAGCGCTGGATGATCTGCCCAAACCAACCATTCGATTGCGAGGCATAGAGCCGGTCCGGGTCAGCAGGCGACCCCTTGAGATGATAGATTTCCCAGCCCGCGAAGTGAGGGCCACTCACCTCCCACTGTTCGCGCTTTCCATCCGAATGCAAGAGGAATGCGCCCTTGCGCGTGCCCACTAATACCCGTACTTTGCTCATTTCAGACTCTTTTTTGGTCGCGGCCACGGAGGCACCCCGCG
>JASHTR010000447.1 GCA_030040455.1 Terriglobia bacterium
CGTCATCCACGACTTTGCGATTCCGGCTTTCCGGGTGAAAATGGATGTTCTGCCCGACCGTTATACGACGGAATGGTTTACGGCCACCTCGACCGGAGTGTATCACCTCTATTGTGACCAATATTGCGGCACCTTTCACACAAAGATGCGGGGCTTCGTAACCGTAATGACGCGCCCGGCCTACGAGCGCTGGCTGAGCGGCGGCATGCATCACCAGCCCTCGATGGCGGCGGCAGGCGCTCAGCTTTACGAAAGCTACGGCTGCGTCACCTGTCATGGCACGGGCAAAGCCCCTCCTTACGTGGGGCTTTACGGGTCGAAGGTGCGGCTTTCGGACGGGACAACCGTCATTGCGGACGACGCCTATATTCGCCAGTCCATCCTTGAGCCGTCCTCCCAGATTGTGGCGGGCTACAAGCCGATCATGCCGACCTTCCAGGGCCAGATTTCTGAAGATCAGATTCTTGAGATTATTGCCTATATCAAATCCCTCGCCACCACGCCGGGAGCGCAAGGGGAAACATCCGTGCCGGCGGCACCAGCAAAGGAGACGAAGTAATGGGTACTGCAAGCGCGCAGACGCTTGACCAGCCACTCGCTAAAGAGCAGCGGGTCCATTATCTCAACGCCAAATACGGCATCAAGTCATGGCTGCTGACGACGGACCACAAGCGGATCGCGTGGCTTTACCTCATTGTGACCTCTTTCTTCTTTCTGATTGGCGGAATTGCAGCGGGCCTGATGCGGCTCAATCTGATCACGCCTCAGGGCGCGATCGTGCAGCCGGAAACCTATAACAAGCTTTTCAGCATGCACGGCACCATCATGATCTTCTTTTTCCTGGCACCGGCCGTGCCCACGGTGCTGGGGAATTTTCTGATCCCCATGATGGTCGGCGCGCGGGACGTCGCGTTTCCGCGCCTCAATCTGCTGAGTTGGTACATCTTCATTACCGCCGGGGGACTTCTTCTTTACTCTATAATGGCCGGCGGTTTTGACACGGGCTGGACGTTCTACACCCCGCTGAGCACCACTTATTTGAATAGCCACGTTATTTCTGCGGCTCTGGCGGTGTTCATCTCCGGGTTTTCCTCGATCCTGACGGGTCTCAACTTCATTGTCACCATCCACAAGATGCGCGCTCCGGGTCTCACCTGGTTTCGCCTGCCGCTCTTTATCTGGTCGATGTACGCGGCGAGCATCATCTTTGTGCTGGCCATGCCGGTGATCGCCATCACCATGGTGCTGCTGGTTCTTGAGCGGGTCTTCCACGTGGGCATCTTTGATCCGGCGCTCGGCGGCGATCCGATCCTTTTCCAGCATCTTTTCTGGTTCTTTGGCCATCCCGAAGTCTATATTCTGATTCTGCCCTCGATGGGAGTCATCAGCGAGTTGATCGCCGCTTTCTCACGCCGAAGGGTTTTCGGCTACGCCTTTGTCGCTTTCTCGAGTTTTGGCATTGCAATCATCTCGTTCGTTGTCTGGGGACATCACATGTTCGTATCCGGCCAATCCGTCTACGCCGGTATCTTCTTTTCGGCGATGAGCATGGTGGTGGCGATTCCCTCGGCGGTAAAAGTGTTTAACTGGACCGCGACTCTCTATAAGGGTTCGGTCTCTTTTGAGGCGCCGATGCTCTACGCCTTGGGATTTCTGGGGCTGTTTACGATCGGTGGGTTAACCGGAGTGTGGCTTGCCGCGCTCGGGCTTGACGTCTTTCTTCATGATACGTACTTCGTTGTTGCCCACTTCCACTTTATCATGGTGGGCGGCGCAATCATGGGATACATGGGGGGGTTGCACTATTGGTGGCCAAAGATGACCGGGAAGATGTATCCCGACTATTGGGCGCGGCTGGCGGCCTTGACCGTCTTCCTGGGCTTCATCCTGACGTTCGGGCCGCAGTTTATACTCGGGTTCTTGGGTGAGCCCCGCCGCTACGCCATTTATCCCCCGAATTTTCAGTTTTTGAACGTCATGTCTAGCGCCGGCGCGTCTATACTTGCGGTGGGGTACGTGATTCCGGTCATCTACCTCGTCTGGTCGCTGAAATACGGCCCGGATGCCGGACCCAATCCCTGGCAGGCGAAAGGTCTCGAATGGGAGACAGCGTCGCCGCCGCCAGTACATAACTTTGATAAAATGCCCGTCGTCACCGAAGAAGCTTACGCCTACGGGAGCCATCCGCAGGTTACAACGACGGCGTCGTAGGAATTTCTAAAGATCCCTCACTCTCCGGGGGACACGGTGAACGGAGGAGGAAGAGCGTTGTCTGAAGAGCAGCATTCTACGCTGGTCTATGAACAATTCGACGATCAAGTGCAGCAGCACGCGGCCGCTACGCTGGGCATGTGGATCTTCCTGTGTACGGAAGTGCTCTTCTTCGGCGGCCTCATTGCCAGCCTCACCATTTACAGGTTTCTTCACTATCAAGGTTTTGTGATCGGAAGCCATCACCTCAGCGTGCTCTGGGGCGGTACGAATACCGCCGTGCTCATTTGCAGCAGCTTGACGATGGCCCTGGCCGTCCGCGCCGCGCAGCTTGGAAAGAAAAAAGACCTCATCGCCTTCCTCTTTGTGACGCTCATTTTTGGCTTCCTCTTCCTTTTTATCAAGTTCGCGATGGAATGGCGACACGAATACCTCGAAGGTCTTGCACCTGGTGTCAATTTCACCTATGCCGGCCCGCATGCCCATCACGTGGAGTTGTTCATGGTGTTTTACTTTGTGCTCACTGGCCTTCACGCCCTGCACATGATCATCGGTTGCGGGGTTCTCATTAGCCTGAT
>JASHTR010000448.1 GCA_030040455.1 Terriglobia bacterium
ACCCTTGAGACTGGCGCCCGGGACCACCGGAAAGCTTCGAAGCACGATCGGGATCATGCGAGCTACGTCCGCGTTGGCCTCTGCCAGCGTGACTCCCGGCTTGAGCCGCGCTATCCCTTCGTACTCATAGTTTCCCACGTAGGTCTTCGCCCGATTTAACTTGAGGAGCAGGAGCATCGCCAAGTTGGCCTTGTCCAGGAAGTGAAATCGCTCCGGTAATACGCCGATGATCACGTGCGGCTTACCATCGACGTCGATCGTCCTTCCGATCACTGAGCGGTCCCCGGCGAACTTGCTACGCCAATAGCCGTAGGTCAGGATCACCGTGTCCGGGCTGCCTGGGCGCTCATCGGCTTGCGTGAAGGATCGTCCGACGAGAGGCGTGACGCCCAGAATTGGAACCATGCCACCGGTCATGTGCAGGGCAGGCAGGCGCTCGGGAGATCCAGGGCCCATAACGTTCACGGAGTCGTTGGAATAAAGACCGATGTCTTCCAAAGCGCGGTTCTGCTCGCGATAGACGAAGTAATCTGCAGCGGACAAGGCCCAGCCGCTCTGGTTTAGCGCAGCGAAGGTGAGCGACACGTCTACAAGCCTCTTCGAATGAGGATAGGGCGGAGGTTGGAGGAGAACGTCATTCACTACGCTGAAAATAGCCGTAGTCGCCCCAATGCCGAGCGCGAGCGTAATCACCGCGACGGCGGTGAAACCTGGATTGCGGCGCAAGCGGCGCAGCCCGTAACGCACTTCCGCGATCAGCTCTCCGAGCAAGCGCGTTCCCAGCGCCTCGCGGCACTCTTCCTTGTATCGTTGGTAGCCGCCAAACTCGACTCGCGCCTGCCGCTCCGCTTCTGCGCGCGAAAGCCCTGACCGCTCCAGGTCATCCGCCCGGCTTCGCAAATGCGACTGAAGCTCTTCTTCCATCTCCCGCTCGACCTGCGGGCGCCGGAACAGAAAATTCAGGAACGTGCGAATTGAGGAGAGTATACCCATTCCCCTATAATATTTAGGACTATACGCCACTCTCCAGAAGTCCGTCAAGCTGGAAAAGCAGCAGTAAGTGACGAGCAAGGAATCGCTTTCCCAGGAAAAAACCGGAAAAACGCTAGCACTTTGCGCGGGGTCACATCAAATGAGCGCCTGGGCGGATTTGTAGCGCAGCGTTCGCCTTGTAACGCTGCGGCTCTTCCAATCCAATACAAGCGCCAGGGTCTAAAAGTAGACCCCTCGCTACATTTCTCAAAAACATATCCTAAGTTAAAAGTCGAAACTTGGGAGGACGCCTCTTGACTTTCTACTTGTCTTTGCGCCTTAGCACCTTGGCGAGAGGCTTTGCTATAATGAAAAAGGTCGAAGTTGTGCAAAAGTTAAAGGAGTGATGATGGCAACCACCGGGACGGCAGTGAGTGAAAGCGAGGCTCTCCGAGCGGCGGAGCAGGTGACGAACGACCTCACCCTCCAGGTTGCCACGGTGAATGGTTCTGGAAGCCAATCGGCCAACTTGGTGCTGCTGCGGGCCATCTTTCAGATGGGCATTCCCGTCTCCGGCAAAAACCTCTTTCCTTCCAACATTGCCGGCCTTCCAACCTGGTTTACGATTCGCGCCTCAAAACACGGCTACATTGCCCGCCGCAAAGAGATTGATTTTCTGGTGGCGATGAATCCCGAAACAGCCGAAGAAGACCTCGCGAAACTTCGTCCCGGCGCTGCAGTCGTCTACGATGAGAAGCTTAATTTAAGCCGCCTCCGTGACGATGTGATTTTCTATCCCGTCCCTTTTGACGCCATTGTTACTCCCATTTGCCCGGATGCAAAGCTGCGCAAGCTGGTGCGCAACATGATTTACGACGGCGTCGTGGCCGAGATTTTGGGCATTGAAACCGCGGAAGTGGAAAAGGCCCTTCGCAAGCAGTTCAAAAAGAAAACGAAGGCGGCGGACCTGAACTGGAAAGCCGTGGAGGCCGGTTACGAATACGCGGAACAGAGCCTGGAGAAAGCGGATTGCTTCCATCTGGAGAGAATGGACCTGACGGGGGGTAAGATTCTGATCGAGGGCAATAACGCCGCGGCGCTCGGCTGCATGATGGCCGGGGTGACGATGGTGAGTTGGTACCCGATCACGCCTTCTTCTTCGCTCTGCGAGACGCTCATCGAATACCTGAAGCGCTTTCGCATCGATCCTCGCACCGGCAAGGCGACGTTTGCGGTGGTTCAGGCTGAGGATGAAATGGCCGCCATTGGCATGGCGCTGGGCGCAGGATGGGCGGGCGCGCGCGCCATGACGTCCACTTCCGGCCCGGGCATTTCGCTGATGGCGGAATTCACCGGAATGGCGTATTACGCGGAAATTCCGGCGGTTATTTTTGACGTTCAGCGCGTTGGACCCTCCACGGGCCTTCCCACCCGGACCTCGCAGGGAGATATTCTTTCGACCGCTCTGCTTTCCCACGGCGACACGAAACACCCTCTCCTGTTCCCGGCCTCGGCCGGGGAATGCTATACGATGGCGATGGAGGCGTTCGATCTCGCCGAGCTCCTGCAAACGCCCGTCTTTGTGATGAGCGACCTCGACTTGGGCATGAATTACTGGATGGAAGACCCGCTGCCCTATCCGGAAAAGCCCCTGGCGCGAGGCAAGGTGCTGAGTGCAGATGACCTCAACCGGCTGGGGAGTTTTAGGCGTTATCAGGATGTGGATGGAGATGGAATTCCCTATCGCACGCTGCCCGGCACGGCGCATCCCGCCTCTGCCTTTTTCACGCGCGGCAGCGGGCACAACGAGAAGGCCGTTTATAGCGAAAAGCCGCAGGACTACGTTACCAATATGGACCGGCTGAATCGCAAGTTTGAGACGGCGCGCTTTAAGGTGCCCGGCCCCTCAATCGAGGAGCGCGATGGGGCTGATTTCGCCGTGGTGAGCTGTGGCAGCTCGCACTGGGCTGTGCTCGAAGCGCTCGATCAGCTTGAACGAGAGTACGGCTTCAAAGCCAGCACCTGTCGAATTCGGGCATTCCCGTTCCACAATGAAATCAAAGATTTCATTCATCGCCAGCAGCGCATCTACGTTGTGGAACAGAACCGGGACGGCCAATTGTACTCCTTGCTGCGCCTGGAAATGGACCCGGAAGACGTGGTCAAGCTTCGCAGCGTTCGCCATTATAACGGCCTGCCAGTTGATGCCCGCAGCGTGACCGATTCCATTATTTCGCAGGAGACGAAAAGTTAAAGATGCCCGCCACCACAACCACCCCGGCGGCTCCGCCTAAAAAAACGAACCGGATTGGGCTGGAGCCCGCTTCTTATCGCGGCAACAAAACAACGCTCT
>JASHTR010000449.1 GCA_030040455.1 Terriglobia bacterium
AGGGTTCCACATCAACGGTTGGACGCCGCGCATGGTTTTATCCGGGCCCATACACAACAATAAGGCCTGGTTCCTGGATGGCTTCGATGGAGAATATCGTCTCGACATTATTGACGAGCTTCCGTCCGGAGCGGACCAGAGCAAATTGGTGCGATTCAGCAATCTGGCAAAAGCACAAGTCAACCTGACGCCCTCCAATATTTTTACCGGAAGTCTTCTGGTAAATCACCTTCATTCTCCAAACGATGGCCTGTCGCCGTTCAATCCCTTGCCGTCTACAATCAATACCATCCATTCGACCTACATTCTGACCGCGAAAGACCAAATGATTCTGGGTAACAAAATACTGGTTGAATTCGGTCTTGGCGCAACCCAGTCAAGCGACGACGATCTTAGCCTTGGGGACGAAGCTTACGTCGTGCACCCCGGATACGTGACCGGCAACTATTTTGAAACCTCACGCGCCCAGGCGGCACGAACCGAAGCCATTGCGAATGTCTTCCTGCCTTCCTTCCATGCGCTGGGGCGGCACGAGCTCCAGTTTGGAACTGACGACGATCAGATCATCTACGATCAATCTTATCTCCGAAACCCATACTCGATCGACGCGGAAGATGGCTCGCTTCTGCGGCAGGTGACGTTTTTGGGAAGTCAGGCCTTCTCCGTCCGAGACTTTGCAGCGAGTAGCTACGCCCAGGACCGGTGGTGGCCCTCCTCTCGCCTGTTGGTTCAGTCTGGCGTCCGCTTTGACTGGGATACCATGGTTCACAATGCCCTTTTTACGCCCAGAGCGGCGGTAAGCTTCATGCCTAGCGAAAGGAGTAGAACGAAGCTTATGGCCGGCGTCGGCCTGTATAACGATGCAACCAACCTGACGCTGATAACCCGACCGTTGGGCGGAGAACGCCTGGACTACTTTTACGATCCCACCGGGGAGCTCCAGGTTGGCCCGCCGGTTGAAACCTCCTTCACTTTACAACCCGGCTTGATGGAGCCCAGGGTTTGGAACTGGAGCGCTGGAATCGAACATCGATTTCTAGGATCGATCTTTCTTCGCACCCAGTACGTGCAAAAAAATGAGGCGGATGGCTGGGCTTATTTTGGAATCGGGCCGTCAACTCCGGGTGGGATAAGCGGACGTTATGAGCTGACAGACGGACGCTGGGACCGCTACGACGCAATTGAAGCCACGATGCGGCGGAGATTCAAAGGGGGCCACACGATCCTCTTTTCCTACGTCCGGTCGCGAGCGTGGTCAAACGCGGTGCTGGATTTCGACCTGGAAAACCCGGTTTTCGCGCAGCAGGCGGGAGGTCCCCTGGCCTGGGATGCCCCGAACCGGCTGCTTTCCTGGGGCCTGTTGCCTTTATGGAAGGGATTCGACCTGGCTTACACGGCGGATGCGCGAACGGGATTTCCCTTCAGCGAATTCAATCAGGATCAACAGCTTGTTTCCTCTCCGAACTCTCGCCGCTTTCCGGCTTATTTCTCCATGAACGCGGCGCTGGAACGAAGAATCTCTTTGTTCGGCTTCAACTGGGAAGTGCGCGCGGGATCAGACGATCTTACCGGCCGCCACAATCCATTCGTCGTGGACAACAACATCAACTCACCGCAGTTCCTCACCTATAGCTCGTTGCAGGGCCGTACGCTCCAGGCGCAAATCCGGTTCCTGGGCCGCAAGTGAACTACTCGGCTAAATGCGGACGCCGATCAGGCGGGCCGCATTCTGGTTATAGACTTTGTGCAGAATCGAGTCGGGCAGGCCGATGCCATAAATCTCCCAGCGGCCCTGCGGAGGCTTGGGCGCCGGGGCATAATCAAAATACTCGTCTTCGGTTTCGAGAAAGCGATAATAAATTTCGTATAGCTTGTCGCCGAAAATCTGCTGCGGCATCCCGGCTCCCATGGGGAGCGGGATGGCGTCGGTGCCGAACATAATCCGGTCCTGATATCGGTCAAAGAACTTGCGCGCGTTACGCGGCTGCCGACCCAGCTCATTGATGCGCGCGGCAATTTCAACGTGCACGTTCGGGTAGCGATCCAACATCTGGGAAACGCTGGCGAGATCAATGGCATGGTTCCCGACGTGCAGTGCCATGAACTGTGTCCGCGGATGGCGGGCGAAGACGCGCTGGCGAGCCTCAAGCAGCTCCCTTTTGCTCGGGAAATCACGATCGTAGAACGACCAGTCCGGATGATGGTTCAATTCTTCGAAGCGCTCGTTGAATCGGTTCGTGGGAAGGAAAAAGGCGTCTGGATCGCCCGTGTGCATCGCCACGGGAATCCCCAGGCTGCCGCACACTTCCCACATCGGGTCAAAGCGTCGGTCGTCCACTTTGACCAGCGGGCCGGAGGTGATGTTCTGACGCAGATAGAGCCCAAGGGTTTTGAGCACCTTCAAACCTTTCGCTCCCGCCCGGTGGGCTTTCTCGATGGCGTCCGCCTGGAACTGCGGATACCCCGGCTGGTTTGAGCGTGAGTACCAGGGCTCGGTGAAGACCACGAATCGTCCCGGATGCGGCTCTTGAAATTTCTGAACTGCCGCCACCAGGCCTTCGCCCACGCCGCCGGTCAGATCAACCATGGTGTGGATATTCTTCCGGTCCATCACGGCAAGCAGATCGGAAGGCTCGGCGAGGAATTTGATCTTTTCGCCGATGGCGACGCCGTTCCTCTGGACGGCCGCAAAGGAAATATGCGTATGGACGTCGATCACCGGAAAGCGCGCGCGTTCAACGTGCGTCTCCGGCACTACGAGCATGCTCTTTGGCTCATAGTCGCTCAGGTCGAGGCGCTTCTCCGGCCCGCCCGAACGCTTCGGGGGAGCTGCCTGCGGCCGTGCCTCCTCCGCCCGCGATGCCATTCCGGACCCCGCCATCAGGCCCGCGCCCAATAATCCGAACCACCGCCTTCGACTTAGAATGCTCATCGTTGTGCTCCTTGGATGTGAGATTCGCGCTCTGCCCGCTATGCAGATTACTTTGACCGCCGGGGACGGTCAACCCGCTCCCGGCCGCAGGGTGATAATATTTTCTATGACCTACTCTGAAAAAGTCCTCGATCATTTCCATCATCCGCGCCACGCGGGCGAGATTGCCCATGCGGATGCCGTCGTCGAAGCCGTCAACCCTGCCTGTGGTGATGTGTTGAAGCTGTGGGCGGTGTGCCGGGACGGCATATTAACCGAAGTTAAATTCAAAGCAGCGGGCTGCGTGCCGGCCATCGCCTGCGGTTCGTGGCTGGCGGAATGGATTCAAGGGAAGCGGCTGGAGGCGCTCAAAGCATTGCCTGCCCATCATATCGAAATTGCCTTGGACGGCCTCCCGCCCGCCTCCAAACATGCAAGCGTGCTCGCCGCCGATGCGCTCAAGCTGCTGGCCGGGAAGCTCGCCTCTTCCAGATAAAATAAATGGGAATCCCAATCAGAATGAGCAGCAGGCCCACGATCGATTCGCCCGGCTCGCGCAGGATGGTGTTGCCCACCACGGCAACAGCGGCGATGGCAAACGCCACGGGTAGCACTGGATAACCCCAAACCCGGTACGGTCGTTCGAGCAAAGGCATGCGGCGGCGGAGCACGAGAACCCCCAGAATACACGCGGCATAGAAAATCCAGGCGCTGAAGATGACGTAGGTATAAAGCTGTTGATAACTGCCCGTCGCAGCCAGCACCATGGCCCAAACACCTTCGATGAGGATGGCCCACACGGGGGTTTTGAAACGGGGATGGACGCGCCCGACCGACGAGAAGAAGAGGCCGTCGCGCGCCATAGCGAAATAGGCGCGCGGGCCGGAAAGCATGGTCCCGTTGAGAGCGCCGAAAATCGAGCACAGGATCAGCGCCGAAACAAATGTGGCGCCGGCCGGGCCGGCGAATATCTGCATGGCGTGGGAGGCCACTCTCTGGTATTCCGCTAAGGCGGAAAGAGGCAGCACGCGCAGGTAGGCGATGTTCGCGCCCAAATAAGCGGCGACGACGATGACCATGCCGAAAAGGTAGCTTCGCGGCAGCGCCCGCCCGGGGTCCTTCACTTCGCCCGCCGAATAGGAAAGCGCGTGCCATCCGGCATAGGCCCAAAGAACGCCGACCAGCGCGACGCCAAACGAGCTGAGGGAGGTGTGGGGGGTGGGCAGCGCGGGAAGCGAAGTGAAGTGGTGGCCGCCGTGGTAGAAAAGCGCAAAGCCCATGATGGTGGCAAGACCCATAAGTTTGGCCAGGGTGAAAAGCGTCTGCACGAAGGAGCCTTCACGAGCGCCGGCAATGTTCACCAGTACGAGCACGCCGATGGCGGCGCAGCCCGTGATCTTCTGCCCGGCGACCGAAAGCGGCACGAAGTTGGCGCTATAGATTCCGAAGGCTACAGCCAGCGTAGCCACGGAGCCCGATTCAATCACCAACAGCGAGCCCCAGCCATAGAGGAAGGCGGGCAGCTTGCCATAAGCTTCGCGCAGATAAACGTAGATGCCTCCCGCCTCGGGCATTGCCGCGCCCAGCTCGGCGAGGGAAAGCGCTCCGGCCAGCGCCAGCGCTCCTCCCAGCACCCAGACGAGCAAGAGGCTGCGAACGCTGCCCACCTGCTCGGCAACGTTGTGAGGCACCAGGAAGACTCCCGAGCCGATCACGATGCCAACCACCAGCGCAGTAGAGCCTACAGTCCCAATGACACGCGGCAGAGCGTCTAGCCCGGATTTATCCTTCTTTGAATGCATCTTTAAAATGCTTTACCCGTCTGAAAGCGTTCATTATACTGGGAAGCTCGCCTTGATACAGGGGAATGCAGGACCCCGGCGGGAGGAATCAACCAAATTCTCACAAAGGAGTTTTCATGCGCAAGACGATCCACACGCCGGATGCGCCAAAGCCGCGAGGCGTCTACTCCCCAGCCATCGTCGCCGACGGGTTCGTTTTCGTTTCCGGCCAAGGCTCTATTAATCCGCAAACCAACGAGCTGGAGCTGGGCGACATCAAGTCGGAGACCCGCAGAGTCCTGAGGAACATCCAGGCGCTTCTGGTGGCCGCCGGAAGTTCTTTGAAAGAAATTGTTCGTATTGGGGTCTTTCTTGCCGATCTCAAGGACTTTGCCGCAATGAACGAAGTATTCCAGGAAGTCTTTCCGGAGGACCCCCCGGCTCGTACTACCGTCGGCGTTCAATTGCCGAAGATCAAGATCGAGATCGATTGCATTGCCCGCCTGCGTGGGCCACATCCTAGAAAGCGGTGAGTGAAATGCGAATCAACGAGCTTTCCACTCCGGCGCTAACCGTCGATTTGGACGTGCTGGAGAAGAACCTCGACCGCATGGCACGGTACTGCCGGGAACATGGCGTGGGCCTGCGGCCGCATACCAAAACCCATAAGACGCCCGAGGTGGCTGAGATGCAGCTGAAGCGAGGCGCCGTGGGTCTTACGGTCGCTAAAGTGGGTGAAGCGGAAGTTATGGCGGGAGCCGGCCCGGAAGAGATTCTTGTGGCATTCCCCATCTATGGGAGCGAGAAGCTCCGCCGCCTCGCTGCTCTTGCCAAGGCACGCAGGATCCTCATCTCGCTGGATTCGGAGACGGACGCGCGTGAAGTCTCAGGGGCAGCCACTGCCCTGGGCGTCACCCTGGGCGTGCTGGTGGAGTTTGACGCTGGCCTTCACCGGTGCGGAGTGGAGCCGGGTAAAGCTTGCGTTGAGCTTGCGCGCAAGGTGGAAGCGCTGCCCGGTCTCAGCTTTCGCGGCCTGATGACGTTTCCTGGAAATATCTGGGGGACGAAGGAAGAGCGGAGCCAGGAATCGCAGCGTGTGGGGGAGGCTGTTCGAAAGGCGATTGCGGCATTTGAGCAGGAGCATATGCCCCTCGAGATCGTTTCCGCCGGCTCAACTCCCTCGGCGTTTTTGGAGATTCCCGGCATTACGGAAATCCGACCCGGAACCTATGTTTATAACGATCTCAACACCTATTATCAGGGTGTGTGCAAGCTTGAGGATTGCGCCGTGCGCGTGGTGGCAACCGTGATATCCGCCGCCGTGCCGGGCCGCGCCATGATTGACGCAGGTTCGAAAACCCTTTCCTCCGACCTTCTGGGCTCCGGCCCCAAGGCCGGGCATGGGTTGGTGGTGGAAGCGCCAGGAGCCACGATCATCAAGCTAAGCGAAGAGCACGGTCATCTCGACGTCACCCGCTCCGAGCGTGAGCTGCGCGTTGGCGACGTCGTTACCGTCATCCCCAATCACGTTTGCACTTGCGTTAACATGCACGATGAAATGTTTTTGGTTCGCGGGCAAGAAGTGACGGGATCTTGGCGCATCGCGGCAAGGGGAAAAATCCGGTGATCTGCCGAGTTGGGGAGGCAAAAGCTTAACGCGCTGAAGGCGGAGGCCCGTAAAAGCCCGGTGGGCTTCAGGAGATGCCCAAATCGTTGTAGCGCAATAATTTGCCCTGCGACC
>JASHTR010000450.1 GCA_030040455.1 Terriglobia bacterium
CACGGATTGGAAAAGCTTGCCCAGTAAACTTGGCGCAGTAGTGGTGGCATCTTTGCGCGCAGGTGGGCGACGAAAGACGCCGCGCTATGGTAGGGAGATTGGGGGGTGTCATGCATGCAAGGGGTGGGCCAGAAGGCTTCCGGCGCTGCCCAGCGCGGCGCCACGATGGTCCCCTCCAGATGGCTGCGGCTGATTGCCATCATGCTGGCGGGAGTTACGTGTGAGAAGTCCCGGCGCAGGCAGGACAGGGTCATGTTGCGGCGAATTTGCATGTTCCCCGGGTTCTTGGAATCTTTTCGCCAGTAGTCACCATAATCACGCGCGAAGTTGAAGTCTTTCGCCGACCGGGCCCAGCCCATTTCAACCGCGTGCTCTACCAGCCGTGGATGAGCCTCGTTCCAGTCCCGCTCAATTGAATAAATGTTGGAAATGGAATAAACGCCGCGGTTGATGCGCTTGGCTGCCCAGTAGCGGCCCGCGGTCTCGAACACCCAAGCCTCGTGCGGATCGGCCAGGATGTAGCTATTGTCATAATTCGCGTGGCCCCACTCGCCTGCATGCTCGCAGTCGCCGCTCTGGCCATACCTTTCAAGCAAGTCGATCATCACGTGCATGGCTTCATATGCCGTTTTGCCGCGCTCCAATCCAAGCCGGAGAAGGTCCATGCCCAGAAGGCCGTCTCCCCACCGCGCGGGCTCCTTGGAAAATACCGCCTCGTTACCGATGGCTACACCGTGCTCGTTGATGCCCTCCTCGTAGCCGTACGCCCACCAAAGCTTGGAGCCAATGTGCTCGTAGGTCTCGGTGGCCTGGGGGATTTCGATATACGTGCATTTCACCGTCTCCCCCGGCGCATGGCGCTGGCGGGGAAACTTGACCAGAACCTGCGGCTCCATCGGCGGCCGGTCGCTATTCTTCGCCAAAAGCACCGAGTGGTCAGCGGTCGCGTCCTGCAACGCCACAAAGGTGTCGCAGCCAAGCGCAGTGGTCCGCAAGCCGGCCAGAGACGTGACTGCGCGCCGGCCCCCAGAAGTGATGGGCGCGAAGCCGAGGCGATCGCTTGCTCCGAGCATGTAGCTTGCGGGGGACAAAGCGGATGCAGCCACTGCAAGCGCTCCTCCCGCCATTTTTTCCAGAAACTGACGTCGTGTTGACATGAACGCCTCCCTTGATTGTCGTCCGCTATTTTTTCGGTCATCCATCGCGGAAGCTCGAAGCCAGGCTTCTCCATAATTGGGACAGCCGTGACTCGGAGCGCTCGCTAGGCGATCGATCTGCCACCCATCTAATATTGGGCAAGGCCGATGACGAAATCAACGCGTATGATGTGGATAATACGTGATCTCGCGCTACAATATGGCCAAAGCTATTTAGTTTGGCAGTGGTTGTTTTCGGTGGGGTGGACTTCGAATGAGCACCGATTTTCTTGATTGGCTGGATCATCAGCAGGGCAGGCAGTACGAGCTGCACGCACGGTACATCAATCCGATTTTCGTGAGGATGCTGCAGACCATCGGCTTTGACAAAGGGTTTGTGCGGGGCCAGGGATGTTATCTCTACGATGCCGGGGGCACTCGCTACCTGGATCTGCTGACGGGCTGGGGAGTTTTTGCCCTGGGCAGAAACCATCCGAAAGTGAGGTCGGTGCTTGAGGCGGTACTCTCGCGGGAGTTGCCCAACCTGGTTCGCATGGACTGCTCGCTGCTTGCCGGGCTGGTCGCTGAAAAGCTCACCAGCCATACCGCGCCGCACAAGGACCAACCTCTCACTCGCGTGTTTTTCTGCAACTCCGGCACCGAGAGCGTTGAAACCGCCATCAAGTTTGCGCGTTGCTTCACGGGCAAACAGCGGATTCTCTATTGCGAGCACGCCTTTCACGGTCTCACGACGGGTTCGCTTTCGTTGAACGGCGCCGGGTTCTTTCGCGAGCGCTTCGGCGACCTGATGCCCGGGACCGAATCCGTCCCCTTCAACGATCTCGCGGCACTCGACCGGGCGCTGGCGCGAAAGGACGTTGCGGCGTTCTTTATCGAGCCGGTTCAGGGCAAAAGCTGCGAAGT
Source organism: Terriglobia bacterium (assembly GCA_030040455.1). GTDB lineage: Bacteria > Acidobacteriota > Terriglobia > UBA7540 > UBA7540 > RH2-MAG17b. Next base: position 2,061 of record JASHTR010000450.1, read on the forward strand.
TGTATCCGATGGCTTCCTTGAGGACGCGCAGACGCTGTGTCGCAAGGCCGGCACTCTTTTGGCGGTGGACGAGGTTCAGTGTGGGATGGGTCGAACCGGAAAGTGGTTCGCATATCAGCACTGGCCGAGCGTCGAGCCCGACATCGTGTGCGTGGCCAAAGCGCTCTCCGGCGGTTACGTCCCCGTGGGCGCCGTAATTACGACCCCGAAAATCCTCGATTCTGTTTTCAACACCCTGGAGCGATGCGTCGTCCACTCAAATACCTTTGGCCAGAACGACCTTGCGATGGCCGCTGCGCTCGCCACGATGACCGTTATGGAGGAAGACGGCATTGTGGAGAACGTGGCTGCGCTTGGAGACTACGTAATGGCGCGATTGGAAAACATGGGACGGGATTGCCCGTTCGTTTCCGAAGTTAGGGGCAAGGGCCTGATGTTCGGCATCGATTTCAAGCGGCCGGAGAATTCCTTCAAGCTCCGGGCAGCGTGGGACGCGCTGCACGCGCTGAACTTTGGCGTATTCGGGCAGATGATTATTGTGCCTCTCCTGCAGGAGCACCATATCCTCGCGCAGGTGGCGGGCTATCATACCGAGGTGATCAAGTTTCTGCCACCCCTGATCGTTACGAAGCAAGACCTTGATTGGTTTCTCTCCGCGATGCAGCAAGCGCTCCAGGATACTCTGCGTGTTCCGGGCGCCGCGTGGAATACGGTGATGAATCTCGCCAAGGGTGCCATGCGGGCGCACGGTGTTTGATGCCTTCGAGAGCGCCGGCGGCTTGGCTGAAGAGCGGCTGTCCGATGCTCGGACGACTGCTTCGCGGGCGACCGATTCTTCCACGCCTGTTTGCGCCATACGGCACCACACCCTTATCCTAAGCTTGATTCGCGGTGATGATGCACGGCGGCTCGAATGGTTGAACGCTCGAAGAGAAGGCGTGAAAGCGGACTGAAATATAGAAACATCGCGCGGTCCCTTTGCCAAATCGGCCGGCAGTTCCACGACCGCGGCTGGGTCTTTGGGACGAGTGGGAACTTCAGCGCCGTCGCGAGCCTCACCCCTTTGCGGCTGGCGATCACTGCCACTGGCGTGGATAAAGGTATGCTGACGGCGGGCGAAATTCTGGAAGTGGATACTGCGGGCGCCACCGTGCGCGGTTCCGGCCGCCCTTCGGATGAGGCGCTGCTGCACCTGTGTGTGACCCGGGCGCGCGGCGCGGGCGCTGTGTTGCATACCCACTCGATCTGGAGCACGATGGCTTCAGAATCGTATTTCGACCAAGGCGGGGTGGCGATGGAAGGTTACGAGATGCTCAAAGGCCTCGCGGGCGTTCGCACCCATCAGCACACGGAATGGCTGCCGATCATTGACAACTCCCAGGACATGCCAGGGCTGGTCCGCGCGGTGGAAGCGACGCTGCAGGAACATTCGGCATCGCACGGATTCTTGCTGCGCCGGCACGGCCTTTACACCTGGGGCAAGGACCTGGCGGAAGCGAAGCGGCATGTGGAGATATTAGAATTCCTGTTGGAGCTCTTGGGGCGTAGTCACTCGCCCGGTCATAGCGCGGCAGGGAGAACTGGATTGGCTTGACGGCATTCTGTCAAACGATGGGAGGTCTTTATGACAGTGGTTCGAATCCCGGACGAGGATCGCACCTTAACGGAGTTCGTGGCGATTTCACGATATCTCGGTGAGATCGGGATCGAGTATGAACGCTGGGAAGCGGCGATGCAGCTTTCGGCGTCCGCTTCGGCCGAGGAGGTCCTGGCCGCCTACGCTCCGGAGATTGAAAGGCTGAAGGCGCAAGGAGGCTATGCCAGCGCCGACGTGATTGACGTGAAGCCCCAGACGCCCGGCCTGGAGGCAATGCTGGCGAAGTTCAATCAGGAGCATTGGCACGATGAAGATGAAGTTCGCTTCATTGTTCGCGGGCGCGGCCTGTTTCACGTCCATCCTCGCCAGAGTCCCGTGGTGGCCATCGAGGTTGAAGCGGGGGATTTGATTCGCGTGCCACGGGGAACCTGGCACTGGTTTGACCTTTGCGCGGACCGCGAGATCCAGGCCATCCGTTTGTTCCAGAATACCTCCGGATGGACGCCCCAATACACCCACAGCGCGGTGGACCGGAACTATCAACCCGTATGCTTCGGCCCATCTTACTTTCCCCCTGGCCATGCCGAGGTGGCGTGAGCCTCTCCCTCGATGAAACGCGGGTGAATGCAATCCTGCTGGATATTGAAGGCACCACTACGCCCGTTGACTTTGTCCATAAAGTGCTCTTCCCTTATGCCCGCGAGCATGTGGGAGAATTCCTCCGGTCCCATCGCGGAGAAGCTTCCGAAAGCATCCAACAGCTCCGCGCCGAGCGAGCTTCTGACGCGCAGCGGGGACTGGCTCCTCCGGCATGGCAGGAAGATTCCGTGGAGCGCCGGATTCAATCCGCGGTGAAGTACGTCGAGTGGCTGATGGATTGCGATCGCAAGTCCACGGTGTTGAAGGCGGTGCAAGGAATGATCTGGGAAGCCGGATACCGGACAGGGCAGTTGCGAGGCGAGGTCTACGCAGACGTGCTGCCCGCCTTCGCGCGATGGCAAAGACAGCGAATGGAAACGTGCATTTTTTCTTCGGGAAGCACGCTCGCCCAAAAATTGCTTTTCGAGACGACGCCCGCCGGCGACCTCACCCGTTTCATCTCGGCATACTTTGATACCACCACCGGCCCGAAGCGGGAACGAGAGAGCTATGGTCGCATCGTGGCGGCTCGTGGACGACAGCCGTCTGAGATTCTTTTCATTTCAGATTCCGTTGAGGAGCTGGATGCGGCCCGAGAGGCAGGCATGCAGACGATACTCTGCGTGCGTCCCGGGAGCGCCAGACCCCATCGAGAGGACCACCCCGTGGTTGAGACTTTTGACTCCATTCTGATCTCACCACGTGGAATGGCGTGACGCCGAAGCATGGATCTGCTTCTTTTTCGCTCTGGGGCATCATAGGGAAAGCCGCAGACCCCAATAGGACGGCTGCTCTACCTGCTGCCCAATAGCTTTTTTGTGGTTTTTTGAGGTATTCTTCCAGGGTTTGCTAAAACCCGGAGGATGGATGGTGGAGGATGAGAAAATTGTCAGTCCCTCTTGGCCCGGCAGCGCTTCCGTTACGCTCTTGAGCGGCGCCAGCCGATGGTCGATTGTGGGGTTGCTTTTCATCGCTTCGCTGATTAATTATCTCGACCGCGCAACCATTTCAATAGCGCTTCCCCTCATCGGTCGCGATCTTCATCTTGGTCCCGCCCGCGAAGGCGTCCTGCTTTCAGCTTTTTTCTGGTCTTACGCCTTGATGCAGATCCCGATCGGATGGTCTGCAGACCGTTTCAACCTGAAATGGCTTTATGCGGGAACGTTCGCCATCTGGTCCTTCGCGCAAGGATTAGCGGGTGCGGCAAAAACTTTGCTGCTTCTCATCCTCACGCGCATCCTGCTCGGCATCGGCGAGTCCATCTATCTTCCCGGCGGCACAAAGATTGTCACGCTGCTGTTTCCGCCGGAGAAGCGCGGCTTCCCTTCCGGCGTCTTTGACTTTGGCACCCGCTGCGGGATGGCTCTGGGCCTCGTGCTGTTGCCCTTGCTCATCGTTCACTACGGCTGGCGACTTAGCTTTGTAATTGTTGGATTCATCGCGCTCCTCTGGCTGATTCCCTGGCTCGCCATCTTCCCCTCCCATGTGCGAGGAGAACGTCCTCCCCGTAAACCGGAGGTCACCACTGGCACGGAAATCACGGCTTCGGGCGCCATAGCCCGGTCTCCGGAGAAGAGCCCAACCGCGGCAGCGCCACGCTTCACCGGAGCAAGAAAACTGCTCGCCTACCGCGACCTCGTAGGAATTTGTCTTGGTTTTTTCTGTTTCGATTACTACTGGTATCTTTTTGTCACCTGGATTCCGGACTATCTCGTCACGGCCCGTCACCTGACGGTGCTGAAGGCAGGGGTTTATTCCGCCCTCCCTTTCCTGGTTTTCGGAATGAGTGAGCCGATCGGCGGCTGGATTGCGGACCGGCTGATTCTTCTGGGGATGA
>JASHTR010000451.1 GCA_030040455.1 Terriglobia bacterium
GGCGAGCCTGGAGAAGATTCTCCACGAATTTACCGGGAGGATTCAGCAGACGCCTCCTCCCTTTTCTGCAAAACGCATTGCCGGCGTCCGCGCTTACGATCTGGCGCGGCAGCGTCAGCCGGTCTCGCTCGCGCCGGTGGAAGTGGAAATTTACGCGCTGGAGCTGCTGAGCTATGACGAATCGAGCGGCGCAGCGCGTTTTGCGGTCGAGTGCTCGGGAGGAACCTACGTCCGCTCTCTCGCCTACGACATTGGAAATCGTCTTGGCTGCCCGGCTCACCTCGCCGGCTTGCGCCGCACGGCAGTGGCCGAGTTCCGGGAACACCAGTCTCTGACACTTGAAAATGTGGAAGCAATGGCGCGCGAAGGCCGGATTGAAAAGGCGATTGTCCCCATTGAGGCCTTGTTGCCGGAGTGCCCTGAGCTCGTGGTACAAGGACGGGAGGAAAAATGCGTCCGCCACGGTCATCCCTTTGAGCTCGCTCAGGCATTGAGCCCGCAACGCGGAAACCGGCCCGGCCGGTCGCCCGTAATGACCTTGCTGAAGGTTCTCAGTCCCGATCGCCGCTTGATCGCTGTTGCTCGCCATGTTTCCGGTTGTGTCTACCACCCTGATCTTGTGATCGGCTAGAATGAGAAGTGTCCGGTGGGCGGCCCGGAACGTTCAACAACGGTTGAGAGCAAGAGCATGAGGCGCTCTACGAAAAGTGCGGATTCAGGCAAACCGCTTGAACCGGAGGGACCGGCTCCGCTCCGCATTGTGTCGGGTGAGGAATTGGGGCGTCTGGAAGCATTTATCCAAAGGGCGATTGCTTATCGGGCCTATGACCTTTTTCAAAGACGGGGAAGAAACCACGGGCACGACCTCGAGGATTGGTTGCGTGCTGAAAATGAGCTGGCGCACCCAACGGGCGTAGAGATGAGCGAAGGCTCCGGCCAGCTTAGAGTTCGCGCGGGGATTTCCGGATTTAGCGCCGATGAGATTCAAATTGGCGTGGCGCCTAGGAAATTAATCATTTGGGGACAGGCGGCTCAACCAGGACCTTCCGGAAAGAGTGGCACAGCGCAAATGCTGGGAGAAATTGAACTGCCGGTCATGGTCGATTCCGCAAAGGCCAGGGCGACCCTTGATGATGGCGTTCTGGATTTCCAGGTTTCCGAGAAGAACCCCGGAACTCCGTGAGAAAGACCATCCGCCATGGGAGCACGTGCCAGCGTGCGGGAGACATCTCGCGCGCCTCAACTCCTCGATGATTCGAAATTCATGGAGATCGCGCTCCGCGAGGCGGCGCGAGCCGGGGCTGAAGGTGAGGTCCCGGTAGGAGCGGTCGTCGTTCATCGTGGAGTGGTGGTTGCTCGCGCGCATAATTGCTCCATCCGTCTTAAAGATCCAACGGCCCATGCGGAAATTCTTGCGCTACGGAAGGCAGCGAAGAAGATCGGGAATTACCGCCTCGGCGCAGGTTGCAGCCTGTATGTTACTATCGAGCCGTGTCTGATGTGCGCGGGCGCAATCATTCACGCGCGAATCGGCGAGCTCGTCTTCGGAGCAGGCGACCCGAAGACGGGCGCGTGCGGCTCGGTCTTGAACGTGATCAACGAGCCTCAGCTTAACCATAGGGTAAGCGTTCTGGAGGGTGTGCTGGCGCGCGATTGCGCCTCGCTCATGCAGGATTTCTTCCGCCAGCGCCGGCAAGAACGAGGTGCCGGAAGAAAGAGGCCATAGTGGGTCAGTTGGATGCAGAGGCGGCTTTACGCCGCCATACGCCGAGGTAAACTCTCTTCTACAAATTCAAATTGACCGAAAATTAGCTGCCCGAGCACGGAGAGGTACCGAAGTGGTCATAACGGGGGCGCCTCGAAAGCGTCTTGCCTGCCAAAAGCGGGCACGTGGGTTCGAATCCCACCCTCTCCGCCGATCTTACGTGGTATGTTTACATTCTTTCCAGCGAAAGGGACGGGAAACTAACTGTATGTAGGCTCGACAAACGACCTCAAGCGTCGGCGGGAAAAGCATCACGAAGATAATTGAAAGAAACCACGAAAAGCTTAAGCGAACTGAATGGCGGCGCCAACGGAAGCCGTTGTTGGCCGGTCGAGTCGGAGCGTGACGGTCTCAAGCCCGTCCTCGCTTTTGAGGTTTGCCTCCCTGCTCGTGGCTCCTATAAAGCGACTGCCCGCTTTGAACAAAGTGAGCGTTGTGGGGTAATTGGCAACGAGCTCTACGGTGAGGCTCAAGCGCTTGCTTCGAGCGTCCCAGCGCTCGTCGCCCAGCTCGACTCCGCCCATCGTGATGTGCCGGTCGGTGCCGACGAGCTGCGGGCGTCCACGCGCAGGCCGAACACTCAGAACCTGGCAAGCGTGAGGCGGCAGGCTTACGGCATACTCACCCCACAACCTCCCAACGTATTTCTGTTTCCAGAAATCAAACAGTAGATATTCGCTGTCAGCGTCAAGCCCCGCCTTGGCAAAATTCAGGACGATGTGGCGGGTTGCGAGCGGCGCCAAATAAGCTGGCACAGGAAGCAACTCGAGCCCCGCGGGTTTATGGGGCAGCGCCTCCAGGCGCCGGTTTTCATCAAGAGCCTTCTGAGCATTTTCGGCAAGCTCCCAAAACGCCGGGCCGGTTGCGCTCCCCCCAAGAAGAGCAGCATCATGGTTGAAGATCGACTGTAACGGCGAAGACAATGCATCGGCCACTTCATTAGCCTCGCAATCCCAGTTGAACAGTCCAACCACCGCCCAAGTCCCGAAACTGCGTTCAATGTGGAGCGCCCAGACGTTCGGAGTCAATGACTGCGGATAGAGGTCCGTCGGCCGGATATCCGACAGCGGCGGCATCACTTTGCGGGCTATGTCGCGCCTCGCGGCAGAAAGTGCCGGCATGTTGTCACCCAGCATCAGAAGCTGCCCGGTGAGTCCGGCAATGGAAAACCAGGTGCGCACTTCCTCTTCCGTGAGCGGGGGACGAAGCAGAACGCCGTCCGGGTCTGCATACCAGGCGAGATTGTGAGTGTAATATCCCCGCCTCATCCCTTCCAACGCCGTCCGGACCGACCGGAAAGAAAGTTTCTCGCTGTGAGCGGAGGAAGGATCCGAGGGTGAAAAAGAAACAATGTCGCCGCCGAGCCGGGCGCTTTGCACGATGCCAATCGATTCGGTGGGGTATACAGGACCGCAGGCAGAAAGGAAGACGCCGGGTCTCGAATCCAGGGACTGCCGAATTATTTCCAGTGCGTCTCTGAAGGCGGTATCCGCATCCTGGGCTGGATTATATGCCCGAGCTCGGTTCTGTCCCCAGATATCCCGCGTTGCATTCTCTCCATCCAGCTTGAAATAGTCGTATCCCCAGTCTACGGCGATCGTGCGGTAAATCTCGTGGAGATATTGCTTCACCTCGGGATTCGAGAAGTCGAGGATATAGGTTCCAAACCACGTTCCGAGCTTTGCATTGCCTTCCGCGTCGTGCAGGAACCATTCTTTGTGAGCGTTATAGAAGTTTTCGTCGTCCGTACCGAATTCAGAAAGCCAGATCGCCGGCTTCAATCCCAGGGCACGAATCCGTTCGGCAAGCCACTTCATGCCGTGTGGAAAGCTGGCGTTAGTTTCCGTCCAGTTGCCGGAGATCCCATGCGCCTGCCAACCGCCATCAATCAAGACATACTTCAGGCCAAAATCGCCGTAATCGCGCGCCAAAGCCTCCGCGTTGCGGAGGATGTCGTTCTCCCCCAGCACGTTGCCGTAATAATGAAACGAGCACCAGCCCACGGGCGGCTCGGGCCATCGCGCTTTATCGAAAGGCGTATAGTATTCAAGGCGGCTGCCGTAAACCTGCTCGACCACCTTGAAAGCGCAAATTGGAGCTGCTGTCCCCAGCGTTCCAGCGCTGACGTGAAAACCCGAAGCGGAGGGCGCAAACCGCGCATTACGCGCGCTCACGCACAATGCTTGATCGCGAAAGCGATCGAAAATGCCATCGTTCAGCCGGCTTACCGCCCGCCCGCTCGCCATCTGCTGAACCGCGATCCCTGCAAATTCTTCATCCAGCCTGCATTGAAGCGGATCGGCCCCTCCTTCTACCACCGCGTCAACCTCAATCGCGACGCCCTTTAATTCGGTCGTCCTTGGGTCTTGGAGGGCCACTGTCATCTTCGACTGCTGAGCATGCACGACTATCTCCCCACGTCTGAAGCCGCGGACTTTGATCGTCATCTCGCCCGGTCTCACAGCTCTCACCACCTCAAGGCTCAAGGGTGATCCGTCAGACCATTCGTAATCTCCAGCCGCTTTCAACCCAACCCGCAGGCTGCTGAGCCATTCCCGGCCCTGATAGGAGAGTTCCAGGTGGCGGCGGTCTGCGGAAACCGCGACCTCCCAGAAATTGTTTGCCGCCAAGGCGGGACCTTGCTCTGAACTGGCGGACTGCGCGGCAGCAGCGCGGGGTAGAAAGGCCCCAGCGGCCAAGGAGGCTGCGGTTGATCCAGCCCCGCGCATGAACTTCCGCCGCGTCATGGGATCTTTACCAGGCAATTCCAAGCTCCTTATCGCAACAGACGTGACCAACGTTGAAACGACGGTTATTTAGTATATGATATCATACCTTAAAAGGAGAAGAGAATCATGTCCTTGGTGCTTGGGATCGACGTTGGTTCTTCATCGGCCAAGGTGGGTTTATTCGGGTTGGATGGTCGCCCCATTTCAATTTGCTCGCGCTCTTATCCCACCCAGGAACCTCGTCCCGGATTCA
>JASHTR010000452.1 GCA_030040455.1 Terriglobia bacterium
GTGCTACGGCGGCGCGTGCAAAACCAGACGGAAATCATCCGCACCACGCTCGAATCCACCGGCGACGGCATTCTAGTGAATAACTCCGAAGGCGGGGTTGTGATTAGCAACCGGCGGTTCGCGGAGATGTGGGCCATTCCGCCCTTCGTCCTGGAAGCACGGAATAGCGCCAGGCTGCTCGAATCCATGCAAAGCCAGGTCAACGAGCCTGAGGTCTTTTTGGCCAAGATGCGCGAGTTGTGGGCCGACCCGGAAGCCAAAAGCGACGACGTCATTGAGTTCAAGGACGGAAGAGTGTTTGAGCGGCATTCGGAGCCCCAGCACGTCGCCGGACGGTGCATGGGCCGCGTATGGGGGTTCCGCGATGTGACCCATCGCAAACAGGCGGAAGCGGAGCTGCGCAAGGCCAAGGATGCCGCGGAAGCAGCCAGCCGCGCGAAGAGCGAATTCCTTGCCAACATGAGCCATGAAATCCGTACCCCGATGAACGGCGTGATCGGCATGGTGGAGCTCGCACTCGATACCCGGCTCACCCCCGAGCAGCGCGAATACCTGACAATGGCGCGAGCGTCGGCGGACTCATTGCTCACGGTCATTAACGATATCCTCGACTTTTCCAAAATCGAGGCCGGCCGGCTGGAGCTGGACTGTATCGACTTTAACTTGCCGGACAGCCTTGAAGAGACTGCAAAGGCTTTTGCGCTGCAAGCCCACAAGAAGGGGCTTGAGCTTGCGTGTGAGGTAGAGCCGGCGGTGCCCGAGATGGTTCACGGAGATCCCACCCGCCTGCGCCAAGTGATCGTCAACCTCATCGGCAACGCGCTGAAGTTTACCGAGCGCGGTGAAGTCGTCCTGAGGGTTGGACTGGAAAGCTGCGAGAACGGCTGCGCCCGCCTGCACTTCACCGTGACCGACACCGGGATTGGGGTCCCCATCGAGAAGCAGAAACGGATTTTTGAAGCCTTTTCGCAGGCGGATGCTTCTATGGCGCGCAAATACGGAGGGACGGGCCTTGGACTGACCATTTCATCGCGGTTCGTGAAAATGATGGGCGGCTCTATCTGGATGGAGAGCGAGGAAGGCCGCGGCAGCTCAGTTCATTTCACTGCTGAGGTGGGTATTGCGGCCGGCCCGGCGCCTGCCCCGCCCCCCGAAGCTGTTTCCCTTCAGGACGTTCGCGCCCTCGTCGTGGATGACAACGCCACCAACCGGCGCATTCTTGCTGAGACGCTCACCCGGTGGGGAATGAAGGTGAGAGTGGCCGCGGATGGGCCTACAGCTCTCGAAGAACTTGAGCAGGCGGAAGCAGCGGGGCAGCCGGTTCAGTTGATGCTCACCGACGCGCAGATGCCAGGGATGGATGGCTTCGCGCTCGCCGAGTGCGTCAGGCGGCATCCGAAACTCGCGCATTCCACCGTCATGATGCTGACGTCGAGCGGGCATCGGGGAGACGCAGCCCGCTGCCGCAAGGCCGGCATCTCCGCCTATCTTACCAAACCCATCCGCCAGGTTGAGCTGAGAGAAGTTGTTTTGCGCTCCCTTGGACAACACGCCCAAGCGGCCACATCCGAAGGAGGCCCTCTGCTCACCCGCCATTCGCTTGGGACGGAGGTTCCTCGTTCGCTCAGCATCCTGGTGGCCGAAGATAATCCCGTGAACCAGCAGTTGGCCAGGAGACTCCTTGAAAAGCAAGGTCACTCCGTCCGGCTGGCCAAGAACGGTCGTGAGGCGCTTACTCTCGTCACCGATCACACTTTTGATCTGGTGCTCATGGACGTGCAGATGCCCGAGATGGACGGCCTGGAGGCGACGGTTGCTATCCGTGAAAGGGAGAGGAAGGAAGGCGGTCACATTCCGATAATCGCGATGACCGCCAACGCGATGAAGGGTGATGAGGAGCAGTGTCTTCAGGCGGGCATGGATGCCTACGTCACAAAGCCAATACAGGTGAAACAGCTCTTCCTCGCTCTCGACGCCGTGCGGGCCGGTCAGCAAAGCCCGAAGAATGAAGTACCCCTCGAAGGACTCCCTAGTGGAAAGATTGCCTGAAGGGTAAGATGGTGGCGTCGCGCCGGCGTTGCCTTACCTCCGCCACTGATCCGCCTTCCGCTTCAAACTGAAAAAGATCGTTATTCCAAAGTTCGATGGCCGAATATCCGGCTTCCCGGGCAATGGCGATCTTCTCGGGCAGAGTGGCAGGGAGGATGGTGCTGGCATTCAAACAAAGCGGCCAATTTGACATGGTTTTGCTCCAAAGTATCGAAGTCGAGGGTTGGAAGTCAAAAGTCAAGGAGACGAAGGACTCTTGTATCTTAACTCTTGACCGTGGATGTTTAATCCTTGACTTCCTTAAACAGCCGTTTCGCGCCTGCTTTCCCTGGAGGCATTATAATGAAAGCCGGGAAGATGAAACCAACATGGCCACCGAGCGTCGATCCCTTCCGGAAACGAAGCCCTCATACCTTCACGGTCGTCAGCTTGCGCAACATATCTTCATGGCCACCATGGCCTCTCTGGATGTTCGCAAGGCGATGCTCCGCAAGCTGCGGTTTGCTGGTGGCACGTTGAGCGCAGGCGAAGAGCTTATTGCCGTGCCAAAGCCTCCGCGCGTTGTAGCTTTCGGAAAAGCCGCCACACGAATGGCTGCCGCGCTCTCTGAAATCCTGAAGGGTGAGGTGGAAGCCGGCGTGGTGGTGAGCCCCGCTGAACCGGCGAAAAAGCTGGAGCCCTTTCGCTATATTACCGGCGGGCATCCATATCCAACCGCAGGAAGCCTGGAAGGGGCAGCCGCCGTGCTCGACCTGATCGCCGGCCTTACGCCGGACGACCTGGTAATATTTCTAGTCTCCGGCGGCGGCTCGGCGATATTGGCAAAGCCGCTGCACCCGGAAGTCACGCTCGCCCATCTCGTCGAATTCAACCGCGTTCTGGTCACTGGCGGCCTTCCCATCGAAGAGATGAACGTTCTGCGCAAGCATCTCTCCGCTGTAAAAGGAGGGAGGCTGGCGCTGGCCGCCTGGCCGGCGCGACAACTGACGGTTTACATCTCCGACGTTCCGGAAGAGTTTCCCTCCATGGTGGCGTCGGGGCCGACCATGCCGGATGAATCGACGTGCGAACAATGTTACGAACTGGTCGCGCGAGACGGCTTGGAGGAGAGATTTCCGCAAGCCATTCGCAGCCTGTTCGAGAAACACGTGCTTGAAGAAACGCCCAAGCCCGGGGATGAACACTTCGCTCGCTCGAGTTATTTTTGCCTGCTTTCCAACCACGATGCCGTCGATGCGGCAAAATCGATTGCGGCTGAGAAGGGCTTCCACGCGGAAATCGAGACGGGTGCGTGGGATGTAGATTACCGGCAGGCAGTGGAAGGCATTTTGACATCGCTCGACCGTTGCGTGGCGGAGAATCCTGCCCGGGCGGTCTGCCTTGTCGTGGGCGGGGAAGTGACGTGCAAAGTAACGGGTCACGGCTTGGGAGGTCGAAATCTGAATTTTGCGCTTTATGCGGCGGAAAAGATTGCGGGCCGGTCTCGCGTGGTACTCAGCGGTGCCACCGACGGGCGCGACGGGAACAGCCCCTCGACCGGAGCCGTGGCCAACGGCCACACCATCTCCCGAGGGAGATCCCTCGGCCTGGAGCCGGATGTCTACCTGGCGGAGAGCGACGCCTACCATTATTTCCGCACGTTGGGCGACACCATCGAGACGGGTTTCACTGACAATAACGTGCGTGACCTGCGCCTGCTCATGCATTTTGCCTAGCAGCGATCTGTAATCCACAAGGAGGATTTCTGATGTCGCAATCGATCGGATTTATCGGGCTTGGGATCATGGGCCAGCCGATGGCCCTGAATCTGCTTAACGCCGGGCATAAGCTCGCGGTCTTTAATCGCACGCGAGTCAAAGCGGAGCCGCTTGAAAGGGCTGGCGCGCGCGTTGCAGGAAGCCCGGCTGAAGCTGCGTGCGACGCTGAGTTTGTGATCACCATCGTCAGCGATTCAGCGGCGATGGAGGAAGTGGTGCTGGGCAAAGGAGGCGTCCTTGAAACGATCGGCTCAAGCGCGGTTCTGATCGATTCAAGCACCATCAGCCCCACCGTCAGTCGCAAGCTCGCCTGTCACCTTGCGGGCAAGGGGGCTGCGATGCTGGATGCGCCGGTCACCGGCAGCAAGCACGGCGCGGAAAAGGGCGAGTTGACTTTTATGATCGGAGGCGAACGGAAGACGCTTGACCGCGTTCTGCCGGTTCTCCAGCTACTGGGGAAAAAACATATCTATTGCGGGCAGAACGGGGCGGGGCTTTCCGCCAAGCTCGCGCAGAATGCGATCCAGGCGACCATGGTGGAAGTCTTCTGTGAGGGTTTCGTGCTCGCGGCCAAAGCGGGCGTGAAGCCCACCACCATGTTTGAGATCATCCAATCCAGCATGGCACGAGCCTCCCTGACAGATTTCAAGGCCCCCTTCATCTTTAAGGGCGATTTTACGCCGTATTTTCCGCTGAAGCTGATGCATAAAGACCTCCAACTTGCCCTGGAAGCTGCCTATGCGCAGAACGTGACCATGCCGACCGCAGCCTCAGTGAAAGAAGTCTACGGCGCTGCGAAGGCCAAGGGCAAGGGAGACCTGGATTATGCTGCCGTCATCACCGTCCTTGAAGAGATCGCTGGGGTTGAAGTACGGGACGGGGCAGCGAAGACAAGCCGGAGCTAAGAAGTTGGCTTGCAAGCAAAAAGCCTCACGCAAACTCGCAGAGGCGCAAAGGGTCACAAAGCAGATAAAGGGCAGCCGTCACGACCAATCTGCCTTTCAATCCGTTGCGGGCTTTATGCTTGAAAAGCCCACGGCGAAAAAAGCATTTGCCGTGATGGCTGCCTCGTCGCGTCTTTGCGGGAGGCTTTGCTTTCCTTATCGACTCCCGGAAATCCGAGATGCTTTTTTAATGTCGGGCGTACCGAAGAGCTTCCCGGCATTGCTGGATGGCTTGGTCAGTAAGCTGCAAGGCGTGGGCCCGATGTCCCCCAAAATCGTGGGCCCCCTGTTGCAAATGCTGGCGGGCATTTTCGAGGGCCCTGATCGCCGCATGGATTTGCGGATGAGGGTCCCTCCCTTGACCGCGCAGCGCGCCGGTTAAAGGAAACGCTAAAGCAACAGCCAGGGCTGGCACTGCCAACCACGTGAAACTCCGCTTCTTCATGAAGACCTCCTGTAAGGGTAGATTTTAGGTTCAATGCCAGTAATGTGTCGTTGTATATTCAATGATAATATATATTATAGTTAATTATTTGTTAATAAAAACTTCCTGCTTTGAAAATTTCGACCGAACCCGGCATTACTACCCTCGCCATCCCCCCGCCCCTGGGAAGAGGGTGCCGAGGTGCGAGGGCA
>JASHTR010000453.1 GCA_030040455.1 Terriglobia bacterium
GCAAACGCCATCAGCAGGACAAGGAAGCGCTGATGCAATGCGAAATGGACAATGCGATGGATCATAAAGAAGCCTTCAGTAACCAGCAGTTAGGAGTCAGCTCCCGGAAGCCGTGACAAAATTCCAATGTGTCATAGGCGGAGCGGAGCATCCCTGCATTTATTGAAAAAACTGAGCTCCTTCGCGGAATTTATCCCGAGCGAAATACCGGAATCCTTCGCTTCGTTCATCAGGGTGACAAGCCATGTTGGATTTTTCACACCTTTTCGGCGGTCAGCCGTCAGCTTTTGCTGAACGCTGATGGCTGTTTTTCAGCGCAGCGAATTCGCAAACTCTACGAACAGGCTGCCGTCTCCCATCACGCGCTCGCCCGCCTCTAACCCGCTTACAATCTGCGTCTCACCACCCTCGGTAGGGCCAATATCCACGAGCCGCCGGGCAAATTGCCTCGGCCCTGCCGCGACGTAAACAAAGGGTTGATTTTCTGCGTTCCTGAGCACCGCGGCATTTGGCACGGTAAGCGCACCGCGAATGACGCCCGCTCTTACGATCACAGTGACGTACATATCCTTTTTCAGCAATTGTCCCGGATTATCAGTGACAATGCGCACCTGGAGCGTTCGGGTCGTGGGGTCCATGGCTGGCGCGACGTAAGAAATACGACCGTGAAACTGCGTTGGGTAGGCGTCGGTTTGAATCACGACGGGTTCGCCCAGATGAATATAACTCAGCACATTCTGGTAGACATTCGCCAGCACCCAGACGGTGTGCATGTTGGAGATGGTGAAGCACTGGGTCGATCCCGCCTGCACCACCTGTCCTGGCGAAACCGTTCGCTCCACCACTTCGCCGCTGACTGGAGCGAGTAATGGAATCTCCGGGGAAACGGTTGTCTTAAGCACCTGCTGTGGGTTCGTTAGTCCGATCACCTTCAGCGTCTGCCAGGCAGCGGTAAGGTCCGCCTGCGCCTGTACTTCGGTGGACTGGGCCTGCTCGAGGGCTCTGAGGGCAATGGCGTTGTGGGTATAAAGGTCCTGAGCGCGACGATCGTATTTTTGGGCCAGTTCGAAAGAGTCCCGGGCCTTAATGTAATTGTCCCGCATCTGCGCGTAGTCCGGGCTAGTGACTTCCATCATCGGCTGCCCCATCTGCACGTGCTCGCCTGGAAATACAAGCACGCGCGTGACCGGCCCACCCACCTGGGTGATGACCGGCGTGGTGGCAAACAAGTTGTATTCCACCGAGCCGGGCAACCGCAGCACTTGCGGAAGGTTTGTGGTTTCCACCTGAACGACCTGGACGTGCGCCATCTGCTGTGCTGGCACGGAGAAGACGGTTGGCGTGTCGCTCCCCGCCGCCGTTGCCGTTTGTCCGGAGGCCGTAACCGCCGTTGCAGCCTGGCGGCTGCAGGCCGTGAATCCCAGCAACAGCAACATCATGCAAATCAGCAGCACGCATTCCGTGCGCAGAGATGAGAGGCGAGAGACGAGAGACAAGTGAGGAGGGACAAGCGAGGAGTGACCGGAAAGACCTTCTTCGCATACCCGTCCGCGGTTTAAGGCGCCCGCTGATCCCTTGCTCCTCGTTGCTCGTCTCTCGTCTCTGGTCTCTTGTCTCTGGGCGTTCTTCATGGCAAAGTCCTCGTTCCGACAGCTTCTTTAAGTTGTTCGATAGAAGTCATGTAGGCAGCGAGCGCCTGGCGGTAAGCCAGTTCCGTGGCGCGATAACTGCGCTCGGCATCGAGAAAGTCGAGAAGGCTTGCTGCGCCGCGACGGTAGGCATATTCGCTGATGTCGCGCGATTGCTGTGATTCGTTGAGGTAACCCGAACGGTAAAGCTGGACCACCTGCCCGTTGGTCTGGACGGAGGCGTATGCGTCCTTTACGTCGGTCAGCACCTGGTCTTGGGTTGCCTCTTCTGTCTCCTGCGATTGCGTGATGGCGTAGTGTGTCCGCGCGATCTCGCCCTGATTGCGGTCGAAGATCGGAATTTCGATCGAGCCGAAGAGGCTTGCACTATTCAGGAGCGAGACGTGCGTATAGTTCGCTTGCAGCGTGAGATCACGCTTGCCGTTCGCCCTCGCCAAACCATACTGGCTGTCGGCGGCTGTGATTCCCTGCTTGGCTGCTAAAAGGTCGGGTCGCAGACGCAAAGCATTGGCTTCAAGGTCCATTAGACTCAATTGCACGGGAATGTAGTTGAGTTCGCCGATCACGTCATAATTGGCTGGAACCGCATCGTAACCCATGAGTTGCCGGAGGCCCGCTAAGGCTTGGATCAGCGTCACCTGTGCCGACGAAACATCGGTCTGAAACTGAAGCAGTTGCAGCTTGGTCTTGAGAAAGTCGCCCTCGCTGATGTCGCCTGCCTTGTACTGGGCGGCGCTGATGTTGGTGGTGTCCTGAAAGCTGGCGAGGTCTTGCTGGGTGAACTGCAAGGTGGATTTCGCAAGCAGGACGCTGATGAATTGCTGCGCCACGTTGAACGTGAGCACCCGCTGGGCGTCGGTGAGCTGGGTGGTCGTAACCGTCGTCTGATCGCGCGCGGCGCGAACCCGCGCTTGGCGCTTGTGCCCGCGTTCGATGGTGTATGAGACGCCCGCGTCAAACTCCGAGATGTTGTCAAGGACTCCAGCGTTCAGGCTGCTCGGGCTGAAGAGCGGGATAAAGAGCGCGTCCGTCAGAAAGACGGGGTTCGGGCGAAGCGACGCGGTGATTTCCTCGGCGCGGCTCTGAGAAATGAGCGTCTGCTGGGCAAGCACTGCATGGTTGTGAGAGAGCGCAAGCTGGATGGCCTGGCCCAGGTCAATTCGCACAGCCGGCGAGCTTTGTGCAACCCCCGACTGCGCGAGAAGCAGCAGAGTCAAGGGAAGAAGCGCGCAGAACGCTAAGACACGTCTACCCTTGCCCTTCAAAGAGAGCGCGCGCCGCGCCGTTCTAACCTGTTTAGTGTTGAGTTTGTAGGGTTTTAGCCAGGATCGCGGCGATCCTGTCGAGACCATCTTCCGAGATGCAATCAACGATCTGCCTCCTGAATGATTCGACCGTCTTTAAAAAATGGCGATGCATGAGTCATTCAGGATAGGGGGAGCCCG
>JASHTR010000454.1 GCA_030040455.1 Terriglobia bacterium
GCATTTCGTCGAGACCTTCCACGACGACGGGCCAACGGACATGGGCGGCATGATGCAGGTCTATCATGAAGCCGGTTTCGACGGCCCGATGCGGCCAGACCATGCGCCTACCATGGAGGGCGAATCGAACGAGGATCCGGGCTATGAAATCCTGGGTAAGATCTTCGCCATCGGCTACATAAAAGGAATCATGACCCGTCGTAACATTCCGTTCGCGTAAAGGCGTGGCCCCGTTCTAGTCGAAAGTGCCTTTACTGATGACCGCGCCCTTTGGAATGCGGCGGCTTGCCGCCGCTTTTCCCAAGGCCAGCTTGCTGGCCACTGGATATTCCTTCAGCGCCGCGAGCGAGCTCGCTGGCGCAAAGCGGCAGCACGCTGCCGCACTCCAAAGCTCCCGCACGCGTGAAGAAGTGTTGGACGCACCACACTCGCGGCGATACCCATTCCTTAAGTTGGCAACGATCAATAATGCGCCCCATTATCCCCCGAATTGAACGTGCCGTGCGAGCAGGTTGCGATAGCGGGCCAGAGCATAGAGGGGAAAACTCGTGCGATAGAGATGATATTTGAGGTAAAAGACGCGCGGGAAACCCGTGCCCGTCCATAGGTTTTCATCCCACGTGCCATCCGCATTCTGATCGTCGAGGAGGTACTGGACGGCACGAGCCACGGCTGGCTCAGAGGGAGAGCCTGCGGCGAGCAAGCCAATCAATCCCCATGCCGTCTGCGAAGCGGTGCTCTCGCCCTTGCCCTTGAGCGCAGGATCGTCATAGGAAGCAATCGACTCGCCAAATCCGCCATCGAGATTCTGCACCGACCGCAACCACTCCGCAGCGTGTTGGCTGAAATCTTCTTTCTCGAGGCCCACCGCCTCGAGCGCGCGCAGCACGCCGCTGGTCCCATAGATGTAATTCACGCCCCAGCGCCCATACCAGGCGCCTTCCGGTGTCTGCTCCCGCCGCAAGTATTGGACGGCGCGACGGACGGCGGGGTGAGACGACCGATATCCAAAGCGACCCATGCACTCAAGAACGCGGGCCGCAAGGTCGGGCGTGGATGGGTCGATCATGGCATTGTGATCGGCGAAGGGAACGCGGGTGAGGATTGCGCAATCGTTATTCTTGTCGAAAGCGCCCCAACCGCCGTCACGATTCTGCATGCTCACGATCCATGCCAGCCCTTTCTCGATGGCGAGCTTCATGCGCGGGGCGTCCGGGTAAGCAACGCGCTGAAGCGCCATGAGCACAAATGCGGAATCGTCCACGTCGGGATAAAAGTCGTTGCGGAACTCAAAGGCCCAGCCAGCGGGATCAACGCTCGGGTTTTTCACTTGCCAATCACCGGGTCCCGCGACCTGATTTTCAAGCAGCCATTGTGCCGAGCGCAGGAGCGCCGGATGGTTGGTGGGCAGTCCGGCCTCCGCGAGCGAGGCCATCGCGATTGAGGTGTCCCAGACGGGAGGAAGACAGGGCTGGAGTCGGATGGAATCTTCATCCTCAATTTCAAATTCGCTCAGATAATCCCGCTCGCGCGCCGTAAGCGGATGGTCCGGCGGAAAACCCAGCGCGGCGAGCGCCAGGATGGCGTTGAGCATGGCGGGGAAGATCGCGCCCAGCCCTTCGCTGCGCTCGAGATGATTCAAGATCCAGCGACTCGCGCGCCGAATCGCCCATTGCCGGAACGGCTTCAAAGGAAGCGATTCGTGAAGTTTGAAGAGCCGGTCCGCAGCGAGGAAAAAATTTCGCCAGGTGAAAGCCTGCGAATCCGGTTGCAAGGAAACGATTCGGCGGCTCGGGGTGCTGAAAAGCTCTTGAGCGTCCGCGGTGGATGGAAGCGGCCACCGGGGTTTTAAGGCGTAAAGCAGCGTGAGCGGCACCACGATGCCGCGCGTCCAGGAGGACATCTCATAGAGGTTGATGAAGAACCAGCGCGGCAGGAGGATCAACTCCGGCGGCATGGCCGGAACCATGCTCCAAGGGATTTTACCCGCGAGCGCAAAATAGAAGCGCGTATACGAGTTCGTCGCCTCCATGCCACCCAGCGCGAGCGCGCGCACCCGGGCCCGCACCATGTGCGCGGCTTCCGGATTGTCACCCGCAAGCTTCAGCGCGAAATAACCCTTGACCGTGGCATTCAGCTCGGAAGGGCCGCCCGCGTAAATGCTCCAGCCGCCGTCAGGCCGCTGCTCGCGCCGAATGGTGTTTGCGAGTTTGGCGATGCGCGCGGGCGCTGCTTTGCCCAGAAGATAAAGATAAAAAATGTAATCGGATTCCAGACTGGCGTCGGCTTCTAATTCGGCGATCCAGTAGCCCTCGGGCTCCTGAAGGGAAAGGAGATAGCGAACGGAGCGTTCAATGGTTTCCCGCAGCCTGGCAATGCCCCGGGAATCGGGCTCAAAAAGAGAAGGCGAAGCTTCAGAGGGGACCCGCTGAGTCTTCGTTGCTTCTTGTGCCATCGGTCTCCGGAAGGATTGAAAAAGGGAACTCAGGCGCGCAACTCAACGGGCAAGGCAAAACGAACGTTCTCCTCGATGACGCTAACGTCCTCGATTTGCGAGTATCCCTTTTTCCGGAGATACGAGACGACCTCTTCCACCAGAATTTCGGGTGTTGAAGCCCCCGCGGTAATGCCGATCCGTCGTCGCCCTCGAAGCCATGCGGGCTGGATCTCCTCCTCGTTGTTCACCAGGTACGCCTTTGCCCCCGCATCTTCAGCCACCTCGACCAGCCGGTTGGAGTTCGAGCTGTTGCGAGCACCCACCACCAGGAGCAGGTCAATATGAGAGGCGACCGTTTTCACCGCGCTTTGCCGGTTTTGAGTGGCGTAACAGATGTCTTCTCCAGGCGGGGAGACAATCGCCGGAAAACGCTGTTTGAGCCGGGCCACAATTGCGGCGGTATCGTCAACGCTGAGCGTCGTCTGCGTGAGGTAAGCAACGTGGTTCGGATCTGGGACGTGCAAAGAGTCCACGTCTTCGACGGACGTAATCAGGTGAACGCGGTCCGGCGCTTCACCGAGCGTTCCAATCACCTCATCGTGGTCGCGGTGGCCGATGAGCACCACCGAATAATTTTCGCGCACGTAACGAATGAGTTCGAGATGGACCTTGGTGACCAGGGGGCAGGTCGCGTCAATCACGCGGAGCCGGCGTTCCTGCGCGCGCTGGCGCACCGCAGGCGAAACGCCGTGGGCGCTGAAAATCACGACGGAGCCTTTCGGCGCTTCGTCCAGGTCTTCGATAAACACCGCGCCCTGCTCGGCAAGCTCGTCCACCACGTAACGGTTGTGAACAATCTCCTTGCGCACGTAAACGGGCCGGCCCAGTTTTTCGAGCGCAAGTCGCACAATGTCAATGGCGCGCACCACGCCCGCGCAGAAGCCGCGGGGGCGCAGAAGCACCAGCGTCCCCTGATCCGCGCCCGCAGCATCGCTCGTTTGTGCCACCGCCTCCATCGCTCTCAACCTCCTCGTAATCGTAAACTGCCGCGCGGCGTGAAGTCAAACAAATGCCACTCATTGTAAAAGGCTTGTCTACCCACTCCGTGGACACTACGTTAGAATGATGGGAGTGCGCTTCCCATGATGGGCCCATAGCTCAGCTGGTTAGAGCAGCAGACTCATAATCTGTTGGTCGCAGGTTCGAATCCTGCTGGGCCCACCCGCTCAGGCTTGGACCTGGAATTAGAACTCCCTTTGTTTACCCCGGGCGGGAAAAGATGCTCTCTGTGTCCCGCGTGCCTTTCAAGCCTTAGCGCGGAGGGAAACGCGCGGAGATCAAAGGGGGAGGTTAATCGCAAAGGCGCTATAATCGAGGCGATGAAGGAAGCGGTGATCATCAGCGGGGTGCGGACGGCCATCGGAAAATTCCAAGGGGCCCTGGCGCCCTTCTCAGCAGTTGAGCTGGGCGCT
>JASHTR010000037.1 GCA_030040455.1 Terriglobia bacterium
TTCCGATCAGCCACCATTCCGAAAAATGGCGGACAAACTGTTCAATCAACTCCGATCGATCCCAGCCTGTTCCACCCGTGACGAGGGCAAGCTTCGCAAATAAAAACCATATTGGGGCTTTCATGACCATTTGAAGCCCCACCAGCCCCGAAACCAAGGTCCACCTGATCAGTCGCATCCGCCCGCGGAATGGCCAGAAGCACAAACCGCCTATCCCTGCCAAAAGGGTCATGAGTGGAGTGGTTGAAGATGAAGCAAACACCATCGCCGTGGAGGCAATGCCCCCCAGCCCCGCCACAAACCGGTGTGCCCTGCCTTGCCACCACAAGCCGACGAAGAGAGGCAGCAACATGGCACCAAACAGCCCAGCTATTAAAGGATGCATGAAGGGCCCTTGCGCGCGTACCTTACCATAGCGGACCTCGGAAAGCGCGCGAGCGCCAAAGATGGAAAACGCATTCCGGCCGGTCGAATGTTCAAGCACCATAAAGGCCGCGATGATTGCGCAGACGACCGCCAGCGTCTTAATTGCTCGCACCACATCTTCCCGATCACGAATGACATACCGCAGCAGGAAATAGCTGCCAAGCGTTGTATACAGGAATCCCAGCTTGTAGACTAGCGCCCCGAAGGCCCCCCACAGTATCGTATAGGTGACCGCGTTGCAGCATGCCCAGAGCAGCAGAACCTTGTCGAGAGAATTCAATCGCTCTGGGAAGCGGCCTTTACCGGAAAAATAGCCGTCCGTCGCCATCCGAATCCAACCCACAAGAATCAAAAGCCGGAAGACCTGGAAATGAAGGCCTGCAATCACCACGTCCTGGCTCATATAGACTAGAAGGCCGACAAAAAGAAACGGCACAATCACATACTTGCGCGGCAGTACGAGAATCAGGAGAGACGCCAGCACAGTTATGCATAAGGCGAGGGCAGTGATGTGCGTATCTGGGCTGCCACCTCCGAAATAATAGTGGGGGTCGTCAGGTCTCACAGCGTCTCTTAAAGCAACACCACTTCGATTCCTCTATGTCACGCCTCTGCCGCTGCCAAGGCACGCTTCGCTCCGAGCATTTTGCAATGATTGCGCTTGGCGTTTCGTTACTCCTGCGATGAAATCTTCCATAAGATCAGCGCTTCTTTCCCAACTGAGCCGCGAAACGAAGCTGTTTAAAGCTTTGGCCAGCCGGATGCGCAGATCATCATCTCCAAGCAGGCGGCAAAGGTTCTCGGCCAGACGTTCAGGATCTCCGGGAGGTGAAAGCAAACCGGTTACACCATGCTCCATGTACTCACGGACTCCCCCGTTACCGGTTGAAACAACTGCGCATCCGCAGGCCGCCGCTTCTGCGGGCGGCAGAGGCCACCCTTCAGACAGACTGGGACACAAATAGATGGACGAGCGGTTGAAAATCTCGTTTACGATGAAGTTCTGCGGCGGGTTTCTATGGTACTCGACCCACTTGGGAATCCAGGGCTGGCGGCGGCTCGTGCTAAAGAAGATAATCTTTGTATCTGGGAATCCGCGTTTAGCAATCTCAAGCGCCCTGATGCCATCAGCAGATCCTTTCACCGGGAGCGTTGAGAACGCCATTACTACCTGGCGGGGCCTCTCCTCGATGGACCGCATGACTCGATAAAGGTCGTGGTTTATAGCATTAGGAATGTAGGTCATCTGGTGGCTTCCCAATTCGTCGCCTACTTCCCTCAGCCACTTGGCAACCACGACCTTGTGCAATGGAGCGCGCCAGGTTGCGTCAACGAGATCTTTGGGCCCCTGCCAGACCTCGTAACCTTGGACCAGGTAGCATTTCTCTCCTTTTCCTGCGGGACACTGCAGGACGGAAGCCACGGTATGCCAGGATGTTGCGAATAGTGCGTCAGCTTCCGGAATGTAGCAGTCGTCCGAGCTTGGGACAAACAGTAATTGCACCCTGTTGTCAATCGGTTGCCAGTCTATTGACGGTTTGGACAGTCTGCGTCGGATTCCTACATGCTTCCTTCGGACCCACTCGTACGCCGTCAACCGCTCAGGAGGGGGACATTTGAGACGAAGCGGGTGAACCACGGCCACCGTGTGCCCTCGAGCTGCCAGCCTGTTCGCGTACTCATAAACAACCCTGGGGCCGCCCGAGGGCCCGTAAGGGTAACTGGGCATCAGAAATGTTATTTTCATTGGTCCCCTTCTCCAGAAGCGCCGCGGCCTCGAATGGCACGAGGATGTGCCCTCAGAAGATGAGAAAGAATCGACAACGCTTGTCATCCAGATCCATTTTGGGGTCGGCAGAGAATGCATTGTGTTGCCTGGGGAGCGCTGGAAATGAAGTGCTCCAAGACTTCGAAATAATCCGCAGCATAGGCTTGAAACTCTGCAACATTCCATTCGCGAATATGGGCGGGATTCCCGGGAGGACCATCGTGTGTGCCCGCACGCAGAAGGTTTCTGTCCGGCGTGGACAAGATTATGTAACGTGGACGCAGGGTGGAGATGT
This sequence comes from Terriglobia bacterium, assembly GCA_030040455.1. GTDB lineage: Bacteria > Acidobacteriota > Terriglobia > UBA7540 > UBA7540 > RH2-MAG17b. The sequence goes on from JASHTR010000037.1 coordinate 2,490, forward strand.
AGGCCATCAGGCGATCTGGGTCTACCAGATGCTCGACGACGTCGGCCGCGATCGCCAAGTCGACTGGGAAATCCGGTTTGCTGCAAAGATCCGATTCCATCCAAAGGCGGTCTGGATACCTCTGCCTTAACCACTGGCACGTCTGCGCAAGATCGATACCCACAGTCCTTCGGTCACCAAGGTATCTGATAAGTTTGTACGCCGATCCGCAACCAATATCGCAGACCGTGGATAGCCTTTCACGATCGCAGATCTCTTTGGCAAACAGGTAGACTTCCAACTGGCACTCATCGCCATGCTGAGTGTCATCAAAATACAGGGCATCCTGCCGGTGCCGATAGCCCTCATGTATGAAATAGTCCTGCCGTCTGCCGATACAGCCATGTTCGGAAAAAGGGGGGAAAGAACCCAAAACCGGAAGTGAGCCCCACGCGCAGGGGCGAGCCAGCTCCGCTGGAACAACGGCCAGTCCCAAAGGCCGGACGAATTTGTTGAGGCCCAATTGCAGAGCCCTCCTTGCGTCCTGCAAATTATTCATGATGTTCCCTTAATCGCATATCCAGAGCGATGCGAGAGCGGTGGCGTGAGA
>JASHTR010000455.1 GCA_030040455.1 Terriglobia bacterium
GCTGGCCGAAGCGTCCCATGGGAGTGTGCTTGATGATGCTTTCGCCTCGCAGCGTAAGCTGTCCCGTTTCCTTTTCAGTGAGCAAATAGCGATTCTGCTCTGTCAAAAAAAATCCCGGAGCGATGGCGTTCACTCGAATGCGGGGCGAGTATTCCTGCGCCAGATGTACCGCCAACCACTGGGTGAAATTGTTCACGCCCGCTTTGGCCGCGGAGTAGCCTAACACCCGCGTCAATGGCCTCAAGGCGCTCATTGAGGAAACATTTAAAATCACGCCGTCGCCCTGCTTTGTCATCTGTTTGCCAAAAATCTGACATGGGATGATGGTGCCCAGAATATTCAAGTCCACAGCAAAGCGGAGAGCCTCTTCCGGCAAGTCAAAAAGAGAAAGATCGGGCCGCGTTGTGGCTTGCGGATGGTTGCCTCCCGCAGCGTTTATCAGGCAATCGATCCGGCCAAATTCGGAAACGACCGCTTCCGCGGCCTGTTGCAACGTGTCACGCTCCAAAACGTCACCCGGCACGACGATGCCCCGACCCGACCCCGTCATTCCGGAAAGCAATGCGTCGCCTTTTGGCTTGTTCCGGGCCAGGATGGCGACGTTGGCCCCACAGCCGATCAATGCCCGAGCCATTTCGCGACCCAAAACTCCCGTCCCGCCCGTGACAACCGCAGTGCGCCCGGTAAAATCGTAGAGCCTGGTGAGTTCCGCCAGGGTCATAGCCGTCTCCAGAATCGAGTTTTGTGAACGAAGCGGCGGGTAGAAACCCCACCGCGCTCTTCATGCCCCCATGAACACAGGCTTGATGTGGCGATCGAAAAGATTTTCCGTCACGTTTTTGGCGATGGTGGACTCCATCGCCGCAACGAGGTCCAGGTAACGGGGACCCATTTTGGCGGCAACCTTAAAGCCAACGTGAAGAAGCTGACGAAGGCTGGGATTATAAGCTGGGGATTTCGGGTCGTGTCGCAATGCGGACACAAACTGGTCCGAAGACCATCGCGCCACCACGTCTGGAGCGGGCAACCGGGCGGGGTCAATGTCAATCACGGCCGCATAGGGCGAGCATAACTCCGCGCGATGAGCGTACGCTTCGGCATAAATCTCTTTGGCCAAATCCAGTCCCATGCCTCCCCCTTCGGCCAACCCGATCAACTCCTCCAGCCAGGTGGTGCCGGCAGTTTTTAAATGCACGCCCACATCCCATGCCTTGATCGCGCGATGAATGGGCCCGTAGATCGAGAATTTGTCGCTCCCGGAATGCACGCTCAATTTCACGTTGCCGGGCAAGCCGTATTGCCGAATGGCAAACGAGATGACAGCAATATCGTTGGAAAATTCTTCAGTGAATCTTGCCAAGTCACCCACATAATCCACGCCCTTGTTAAAGCGGCCAGTAAATTTAGGGGCAATCGTCTGAACCGCCATTCCTTCATCAGCGATGGCAGCAAGGATGATGAGCAGCTCCATCGGAGTCTGGGGAGAATCGGTCTCATCCATTGACACTTCGGCGATGAACCTTCCCTTGCCTTTCTTTTCCTCAATGCGGCGGTAAATCCGGCCGGCCTCTTTGACCGCCGCCAGGTATTTCGTCGCCACGCCCGTTACAAAATCTCGATCGATGCCGGAGCCCTGGTCCAACCCGGCAATCTCCAATTTCCGCTGCAATTCCTCGTGACGTTTCACGAACGCTCGCAGGGTCTCAGAATCGCAGGACTGGCCGATCAAGTCAGCAACGTCGATGGTAAAGAAATCACAGGGATGGATGTATCGATCCACCGTCGAAAGATTGATGTGGTCCGCGTCCACGAAATACGCTTTGCTCCAACCGAGCGCTTTCACGGCTTCGTCTGCCGCGGCGCGACTTTCAGCGGGGCCGGAACCCACAATCAAGTGCTCCCGGTTCGATTTATTCCAAACCGGAATCACGTCAACGCCATGGGTGGCGGCTTTGATGCACGCCTCCAGTTGAGCCTTGGCCTGGTGGGCAAACCGGTCACCAACTCCGATCGAATATTTGGGAAGCGTAAGCGCTACACTCATAGAATCTCTATCCGCCAATCACCAGTAAATTATAAACTTCTAGTTGTGGGACGGTAAAATGTAGGTTATGACCATCTCGCTCGGCGGTAAGGGCGCGGGTTCCCTCGAAGTCCGGCGAGAGCACCATCACTGAGGCAGCCTGCTTTGTTGCTGCAGGAAGCTGTAACCGAACGTCGATGTTGCTCACCGGATGCCCCTCGTCATAATTCACGAAGTGTAAAATGCGGCGTCCGGTGGGTTGAGCGTACAGGCTCATGGTGACGGTCTCCGGCGCCTTCACTTCGATTTGCAAGGGACCACCCGCCGCCCAGCGCACCGCCTCCAATAGCTCGGCGCGATTTTCTGGCAGCATCCCAATACGAAACTCGTCCGGCATTGCAATCTCGGGGACGTACACCGCGCGTCCTTGGCCCGGCTTCGCGTGAAGAACCTTATCGGCCAGATGTTCCGTGAATAAGTCCGCCAGCCCCGCTGGCTGGCGCCGGTAGCTGTGCTCATCAAAAAGCGTTGCCTCACCGGTCATCACCAGCCCACCACCCTGATGCACGTAGTCCCAGACCGCATTCAGAAGTTGATCGGAAATCAGGGCGAGGTCCGCCAGCACCAGCACGCGAAAGCGGCTCAATGCTCCCGGAGCGCTGTCGGGCACCAGGGTAAACGGGACCTTGCCTTGATAAAGCGCCTGCGTGAAGGCTGCCCACCGTTCCCGCGTGATTTGCGGGCCGTAAGCGGTATTCGCATAGGTGTTGAGCACACCTACGTCGGCAACCAATTCCGTGTCACGATAATACTGCTGTTGCTGATGGAAGAAACGAATCGACGCCAGCACTGCCGGGTCGAATTCCTGAGCATTGTTCCTGGCCAGGTACGGAGAAATTCGGTCACCGGTTACCCAGGCAGGGCAGCCGAGGCATTGGAGATTATTGGCCATCGATTCGGCCATCGCAACGCGGTCGGCCGTATAGTCGAAGACCATGTTGTTGAAGTAACGCCCGATCACGTGCGAGCGGAAGCGCGAGATCATGACGCCGTTTTCCAGGCGGCTCGGATAGCCCTCATCCCAGAAGGCTCCGCCCCATTGGACCGTCCGGGTATGATCGACGGTCCCGATGCCCAGCGAAGAAATCAGCGTTCCAACATACCCTCCCGGATTAAGCTCCACGACGATCTCGGGATTCAGCGCGCGCGCGTAATCGGCGAGCTCGCGATAAGTTTCGGCCATCACCTCGCATCGATAATCGACGAAGTCCTGATAGAGGGGGTCGGTATTGTATTGGTCGGGACGCGGGGCTGCTGGCGGCGGAAGGATATAGTCCATCCCTTCAAACCCGAACCGCCGTCTCCGCTCTTCCGGGGAGTATTTGTTCCTCAGGTAATGCCGGAACTGCTGCGCCGAATAGGACTCATAGCTGGGACCCATAACGTAGTTATCGAAGTGAATCAGGTCGACACGGGCTTCCTTGACAGCGAATTGAACTAAGGTGCGCAAAAGAGCCCGGAAGCCGGGATGGCTGCGGTTGGCGTAACGGCGAAAATAGAGCGGCCCGTAAGTCACGTAGTTGCCATTACGATCCAGAGTGAACCAGTCCCGCGCGTCAGGGTTTTCCGCCAGCATGGGCTCGTAAAGAATCGTCCCGCTAAACGTATAGCAACCCACGCGGAGCCCTAACCCGTGGCAGACCGTGGTAAACCGCTTGGCATCCTCCATGGAGGTCCGTTCGGCTCTAAGCCCTCCTCCCTTGTACAAGGGGATCATGACGAAATTGAAGCCCATCTGCTTGAGACGGCGGGCGACTTCTTCACTGTGCTCGCTCCGCCAGACAGCCATCTTTTCGTTGTAGTCCATGAAGGCTTCGGACCGGTCGAAGCTTCCGGCTCGAAGGCGCGGAAGGAGCGACTCCCAATCGACGCCCGCCATCACAAGACCCTCTTCGCGCCACCACGCCGGGCGGTGCTGGTGGAGGGGTTCGAGAGGTGCAGCGGGTGACGGCTCCTGTGGCGTTGCAGGATGGGATGTTCCAGGAAATGCCTGCATAAAAGATGCCGCCGCTACAAGTCCTCCCGCCGCCCCCGTGACAAACGCCCTGCGGCTCATGGAATGGGACGGCGGGGGAGCCATCGTCTTTCCTTCTTCGGTCGTGCGCGGACTTTCTGCTTCTCGTTCAGGGCTATGCAAGGCAAAAACCTCCCAATAAAAGGGCCCAAGTCTCTTGGCTATTGGACCATTAACATGGTGTGGCGCCGACCGCTGGAAATCCCTTCACTATAAATGACGGCGGTCTAAAACCCCTTAAGGCCTGAAGATTCCAAATATTGGACGGCACCGTTCAAAATTTTTCCGCGATTGTCCGGAAGTGCTCCACGCTCCAGCTAACAATTGTCATTACCCGCTGCTTTTGTTGCTGATTGTAGAAGTAAGCTTCCTGACGAACCCACGTTTCCAGCTTCTGCAAAAAACCCAGGAGAAAGCGGGCACGAAGTTCCGCTTTTGGTATCCAGCCATGAAGGAATCGGAGGAAGTAATCAGGAAGGCAG
>JASHTR010000456.1 GCA_030040455.1 Terriglobia bacterium
GCCAAATTCGCAGCGTCACTAATATGACGCGGTCCGATGCTCGCGACTTTATCCGAATCGCTACTGAGATTGCCCTTCAGCCGAAAGTAACCGTTTTTTCTCTCGATCGAGCCAATGAAGCCTTGCATGCAATTAAAAATGACTCCATTGACGGCGCGGCGGTCATCGTTCCTTAACCGTCTGCCGGAAAACGTGCAGCGGCAGCTTCATGGGTTCGTATTTTTTACGTGTCAGCTCCCGAGGGTTCTTCTCTGAGGGCTTGAAAGCGTGGAGATACCGCAAAATGTAGACGCTTTCATTGTAGAATAGGCGTATGAGCCCGGAAGAAATTGATCAAAATGTTGAATTTATTATCAAGCAACAGGCGCAATTTGCGGCGGACATTCAAGAGATTAACACGACACTGAAGGCCCAGTCTGAGTTAATCGTCAAGCAAAACGGCGCTATCGTATTTGTCGTTGACAGCCTTGGGAAGCTTGCTGAGGCGCAACGCCTAAGCGAAGAACGCTGGGAGAAGCGCTGGAATGAGCTGGGACAAAGCCAGACCGAGCTAAGGCAAGCCCAGAAAGAGACGGAAGAACGTCTGAACGCCTTTATCATCTTCGTCGAAAAGTATCTCTCCGCTCACGGCAATGGTCACAAAACCGAGTAACCCTGCGCGTCCGTGAGAAGAAGCGGACGTCCCGCACAAGCAACCGTCAGTGTTCTCGCTTCACGAACACACATTCATTCTTGCCTAAGCGCCATTCCGGAATAACCAACTTCAAGTGCCGAAATCCCCTGCGGCAGTATAAATCCGTGATCTCTCCGGTCGCGGCGCTTCAGAGTTCGCCTTTTCACCCTGCCTCCCGCTCCGATGGCCATTCCTTGCCGCAGATCGCTCGCCAAAGCATGGCGTTAACCGCAAGACGATCAGTTGAGGCGGTAAACCTACGGAGGATTACCAATTATAGTGACGACCCTTTCTGCCGAAAAACCGGCGGCCGCAGGCCGCCGCTTGTTGTCACTATAATTGGTAATTCTCAATAAATGAACACTCCGGGGCCAGAATGCAATTTGTCCGATGGGCTGTCGTAAAATCAACTTAGGGGCTTGAATGACTTTGCGGTGGCCTGCTGCTTGTTTTCCCATGAACGAAACTTTATCGAAGAAATATGAATCGATACCCGACCAGCCGGGTGTCTACATCTTTAAGGATGCTCGAGCGCGGCCCGTTTACGTCGGCAAGGCAAAGTCTCTGCGCAATCGCGTTCGCTCCTACTTTCAGGAGTCGCAGTTTTCGGACGTAAAGCGCGAGCGAATGCTCGACGCTGCGGAGGACCTCGAATGGATTCTCGTGGACAACGAGAAGGAGGCGATGGCGCTCGAGAATAATCTGATCAAGCAGTTCAAGCCCCGGTACAACGTGCTGCTTCGAGACGATAAAAGCTATCCCTCGATCAAGCTGACGCTCTCGGAACGCTTTCCCCGCGTTTATGTCACCCGACGATTGAGAAAAGACGGTTCGCTGTATTTCGGCCCCTATTTTCCCGCGCGCCTGGCTTATCGCGTCGTAGATTTAATCCACCGTTGCTTCCAGATTCCTTCCTGCCACGTGGACCTCACCCGCTATCACCCGCGCCCCTGCCTCCAATACTATATTGGGCGGTGCCTGGGGCCCTGCGTGGAGAAGTTGCCTACGCCGGAAATCTACGCGGACCGCGTCCGGCAAATCCGAATGCTGTTGGAAGGCCGGGTGAGCGATCTCCTGCGCGACCTTCACCAGCGCATGATGGAAGCCTCTCGCGACCAGCGCTACGAAGATGCCGCCCGCCTGCGCGACCAAATTAGCGTGGTCGAGCAGATTCGCGAGCGCCAGAAAATGGCGGCTTCGCGGGGTGACGACGTGGATATCCTCGGGTTTCACCAGGAAGGCCCGCTCGTCGCGGTCAACCTTTTTCATCTCCGCGGCGGACGCGTGGTGGACCGGCGCGAGTTCTTCTGGGAGGACCTTGAAGCGTTCGCCCCTCGGGAGTTCTTTTCGTCGCTGCTCAAGCAGCTCTATCTCGACCTCCAGCATTTGCCGGGCGAGATTCACGTTCCCGTCGACTTTGACGACCGCGCCATGCTGGAGGAGCTGCTCTCTGAAAAATCCGGAAGTCACGTCCGGATATTAACCACCCTGTCTGGCTCCAAACGCTCCATGCTCGAGCTGGTGGCCCGCAATGCGCGCCATTCTTTTGAGCACCGCTTCCGCATCCTGAAGCCTCAGGCTCAGGAAATGCTCGCCCAACTGGCGGAGGCGCTTGATCTTCCCCAGCCGCCACGGCGCATTGAAGCTTTTGATGTTTCCCATATTCAGGGGAGCGACGTGGTGGCTTCGATGGTGGTTTGGGAAGACGGCACGATGAAAAAAGCGGATTATCGGAAATTCATCATCAAGACGTCGCCTCGCAACGACGACTTCCAAAGCATGCGCGAAGTGGTGACTCGCCGCTACCGGCGATTGTTGGAAGAGAAAAGAAAGCTTCCGGATCTGATTCTTATTGACGGCGGCGTTGGCCAGCTTCACGCCGCAGCGGATGCACTGGACTCCCTCCAGGTCATCCATCAACCGCTCGCAAGCATCGCCAAGAAGGAAGAGATTCTATACGTTCAGGGCCGGGAAGCCGAACCCATCATCCTGGATCACCATTCACTCGCGTTGCGTCTGATCCAGCAAATCCGGGATGAAGCTCATCGCTTCGCTGTTTCTTTCCACCGGTCCCGGCGCTCTCAGCGCGAGCTCACGACGGAATTGCTTGTCATACCCGGCGTGGGTGAGCGGACGGCGCAGAAACTACTCTCGCATTTCGGGAGCGTGAATAGCATAAGCAAGCTCTCTGAAGAGGAACTCAGCCAGGTTGTGAAGCCGGCTCAGGCCAGGGTAATCCATGAGTATCTGACAAGGCTGGGGGCTTTCAATTAATAGGCCGTCTAGACGGTATATATATTATGACGCTCATTTTAAGTTAAATATTTCTACCAACGGAAGACTAAAAAGGTAATAATATTAAAGCGAAGGGGAGAATGCGAGGATCCAATGGCAAGACGATTTACAGGACACGAATTCGCATATTTTTTGGCAGGTATTGGGTTTGGCGCAGTCCTGGCCATTCTGTATGCGCCTCGAAGCGGCGAAGAAACACGGGAAATAATTAACCAAAAATTCGAAGACGGCAAGGCCTATGTGTCCAGTCGCGGAAAGGAGATCCGACGCAAGGCAGAAGATCTTGTCGTCGAGGGCAGGCGGAAAATCGAGGATTTATCCGCCCAAAGCAAGGACTTCGTCGAGAAGTTAGGAATCAAGTGCGGGTGCGCAAATTGAGGCTGTCGTGGCTTTAATGAAAATTTATTCAGGAGGTAAAGCTAATGAGCGATAGTGAAAATAGCGCTTCGAAATTTGCCTATTTTATTGCCGGAATCGGTTTTGGAGCTGCCTTGGCCTTGCTGTTCGCCCCGCGGAGCGGTCAGGAGACGCGGGACTTGATCAGTGCCAAAGCTAACCAAGGGAAAGACTATGTGGCGGCAAAGAGCAAAGAGGTGCGCGGACAGGCTCAGGACATGGTGGGGAAGGCGAAGGATATGGTTTCACAGCAGAAGGAACAGCTTTCGGCGGCACTGGAAGCCGGAAAGCAAGCTTATCAGGAAGAGAAAGCTAAGGCTCGATAGCGTGCGCATGTGCCATTCTTGGGAAGGAACAAAGTGACATGGACCACGATACCCTTATCGCTGTGTTCGTGGTGATTGCAGCGATCGCCATTGTGATCCAGGCGGCCATCCTGCTAGGCTTCTACTTGATCGCGCGAAGAATTCACAACCAAGTGTCGGGAATCTGCCGCGAAGCCAAACAGAATATGGACCGAGTGGTTGCAGCCGCCATGGAGATCATCACCAGCTCGCGCGACCCGCTGAAGGCAGTGACGGCGAACGTGGTGGAAATGAGCCGGATCGTTCGCGAGCGTACCGGCCTCCTCGACGAGGCGGTGGGCGATTGGACAGAGAAGATCCGCCAACACGTTCAACGCATCGATCAGCTTGTTTCCACCTTCATTGAACAGGCCGACCATACGGCGAGCACTTTCCAACGGAGTATCCTGGGGCCGCTCCAGGAAGTGGGCGCCATTTTTAAAGGGGTACAATCAGGAATCGATTTCTTTTTCTCCCGCCACCAGCCTTCGACGGCGCGCGAGTCGACGCACGACGAAGAGATGTTTATCTGATTCGCGCCTTTACCTGAAGCCTTTTGCCCGTCTTCTACTGAGTACTACGCTGTAACGGCGGTCTGCGACCGCCGTTTTGCGACGCTCATAGAGCGCCGCTACA
>JASHTR010000457.1 GCA_030040455.1 Terriglobia bacterium
GGAGGCCAGGTGGCTGAGGCCCTCCACTGGTTAATCCCCATTACAAAATATTTCACAGGCTTCTGGTCTTCCATTCCATCATCAATCCCTTTCAACAAATAGTCGAACCAACGAAGCGTCAGGGTCTGCATGTCGCCTCGAGCGGAGGGACCAAAATCGAGTTGGCCCGTCTTACCCGTAAGCGGCCCGTGAAACCATGGGCCGATGAGGAGCCGGCTCTGCTTCCGCGCCGTCTCGCTGGCGCCGGACTCTATGGCCAGATAATGCCTCAACGTGCCGCCCAAGAATAGATCATACCAACCCGCCACTTGATATATGGGAACGCGCAGGGAAGTTACATGCTCCTCAAACGACCATTGCTTCCAGTAAGCGTCAAAACTGGGATGGGCGAGCCAATCAAAGAAATAGGGAGCGAGGACATTAGCTTTAATAAAGCGCAAATTGAGAACTGGATAACTGCCCAGCGGCAGAACCCAATTGGGAGTGACCGTCTGTTTCTGTGCGGTCCGTTCGAGTGTGTTTAATGCAAGGCCCGACGTCCATGCTTCCATAAGCCCTTGCAGGAAAGCCCCGCCTTCATAGGCAAACCCGCCTCCGTAACCCGAGGCAGGAAAAACAACGAAAACTCCGGTGAGATGCGGAGGGTTTGCGAGCGCGGCAAGCGTTGCCGTGGCACCGAAATACGAGTCCCCGAACATCCCAACGCGCCCGTCTGAATGTGGCAGCTTTGCTGCCCATTCAACAGTGTCATAACCATCCTGGCCTTCATATTTGAGGGGGTACCACTCGCCTTCGGACCGGAAGCGCCCACGGCAATCCTGAATGATGACCACATAGCCGCGCGAGGCTGCCTGCCAGTCAAACTCGGCAGAATATACCCCATCGCCGTCGAGTTTGTTGTAGGGCGTCCGTTTGAGAAGAACAGGATATTTTCCAGCAGCATCTGGCCTATAAATGTCCGCGCGCAACGTTGTGTCGTCGCGCATTCTCGCCGGAACGTCCCGTTGAACTATGACTCCGTATCGCCAGCCATTTTGGGTTTGCTCGTAACCAGCGCCCACGACGCTCACCGTTGATAAGCACAAAAGCAATGTTATGGATGAAAGAAACGGGGCACGTCGCCAACGGATAGGATTCATCGGTTACCAGTGGAATTTAAGAGCGAACTGCAAAGCCCTTGGGTCAGTCTGGACATTAGTTATTCGTCCGAACTCACACCCCGCCTGCTGCACTAAGTTTGTCTGGCCGTTTTGTCCCGGAGGGAGGCACCAGCTAGTGTCCGGTGTTCCTGGATTTTGATGATTGAGTGCGTTGAATACCTCCCACCGAAATTCAAGGTACTTACTTTCAGTAAAATTGAAATTTCTAACCAAGGACGCATCTAAATTCCAAAACCCTGGCATGCGAATCGACGAGACGAAGGGACCGGAGGTTCCGAACTGCCACCAGTTATTGGCGTTAACGTTCGGATTGGCCCAGAAGGACTGATTATTTCCAAACACCGGCTGCCATGCGGAGGTATTGAACCACTGTGTGGTTGTACGCCCATCTGAAACGGCTTGAGGGTTTCCAACTAGGTCCAGCCGGCAAGTAACGCCGTCACAGGGACCGCTAATGCTGAGGGGTAAGCCATCTTGGGCTTCAAAAATACCGCTCAGCGACCAGTTCCCGAATATTCTGCTTAAGATACCATTGTGCGCCAAAAACGGGCGGCCGGTCCCAAACGGCAACTGGTCGACTGCGGAGATGCTGAGTATCTGCGGAATGTCGTTTGTCGAAATCGAATCGTCCGCAAAGATATTGCTCGGGTTCTGATAAAGGCTGTTAAACACGCCGTTGTTGCCAAGCACGCCAACCGCCCCACCCACGTCTCCGGGCCTGGCGAACGCAACCGGTTCAATCAATAATCCCCCGGGCTGAGTGTTAGCAAACGGGTTCGCCATATCCTTAGACCACGTATACGAGACGTTCCACTGCAACCCATGGGACATCCTGCTCTGGAGGGTCACGTCCATGGCATTGTAAGAAATGTTTCCGGCGAACGTGGCCGCTGTATCAATGAAGGGGTAAAACGGATACGGCGACAAGAGGGTGGAAAGCGGCAGGCTTGAAGCTCCCCAAGCTTGGGCAAGGGCTGTGGCCGTATTCCCTGAGTAGTAGTTTGTGATAGGAACGACAGAATCAATTGCCGTGCGGTATTTCAGCACGTCGGCCTCTGGAACATGTCCATAGTTATAGGTGTCGCCCGGAAGGAAGGTTCCATGACTCCCGGTATACCCGACGGTAAGACCTACGCCGTCGGGTAATTGCCGCTCAACCTGAAAAGTCCATGTTTGCATCACAGGATCATGGGGCGGTTGGAATACTGACTTCAAAAAGGTAGCATAGAGCGGCGAGTGTTCTTGTGCGGGAAAGGAATAAGTGACAGGCGGCGTCGCTAGTGGGCCCTTTGCAGAGGTCGAAGTGAGAGGCCAAGCCACGCAACCGCCTGAAAAGGATGCACATTGACTGGGGTTTGAACTTTCCTCCCAATAGTTATCGTATGCATACCCGGGCGCATTGAGCGTCGCCTGCGCCATGTTGATGAACGAATACGCATTTGAATAAAACACGTCGTAGCCACCACGGATGACGGTCTTATTATCAGAATGCGGCGACCACGCAAAATTTACCCGCGGCCCGAGATCATTGTAATTCGTGCCGACCACAGGACTGCCCGCAGGGAATCCCGGCTGGCCTGAATATTGAACCTCGCCAAGCAATCCTGTGTCCGGGTTCATGCACCCAAGGCAAAAGCGGGATTCCGGTTGTTGGCGAGAGGTCCAAGGCTGGAAAATGTCGTATCTGAGGCCAAGAGTCAAAGTGAGACGCGGCTTGATTTGATAATTATCCTGAAGATACATCCCATAATAAGGCCAGCTCAAATACGGCCGCCACGCAGCAGTTGC
>JASHTR010000458.1 GCA_030040455.1 Terriglobia bacterium
CCACGAGAATCCCGAGGCGCTCAGCCGCACGACGGAGATCGCCGAGCGCTGCAACCTGCACCTCGAAAAGAATCAGCATGTCTTCCCGCATTTCGAGGTTCCCGAAGGCGAGACCCTCGACAGCTTCTTTGCGCGGGTCGTGCGTCAGGGCTTTGACCAGCGCCGCGCACAACTGGAAAGACTGCGGGCGGCGGGAAAACTACGCTCTCCCCTCGAGGCTTACGAGGAGCGGCTGAACTACGAGATCGAACTCATCCAACAGATGAAGTTCGCGGGCTATTTCCTTATCGTCTGGGACTTCATCCGTTTTGCGCGTGAGAAGTGCATTCCCGTGGGCCCGGGCCGCGGGTCGGCTGCCGGAAGCCTTGTCTCCTATGCGCTGCACATTACAGACATTGACCCGCTGCAATATGACCTGTTCTTTGAGCGCTTCCTGAACCCTGAGCGCATCACGTTCCCGGACGTGGATATTGACTTTTGCATGAGGCGTCGTGGCGAAGTGATTAACTATGTCACGGAGAAATACGGCCGCGAAAACGTGAGCCAGATCATCACCTTCGGGACGATGGGCGCGAAGGCCGTCATTCGCGACGCCGCGCGCGTGATGGATGTTCCCTTCACGGAAGCCGACCGCATTGCCAAGCAGGTGCCAAACGTTTTAAACATCACGCTCGAAGAGGCCCTGGAGCAGTCGCCGGAGCTGCGCCAGATGCGGGAGAGCGATCCGCGCGTGGCGGACCTCCTCACCATTGCCATGAGCCTTGAAGGCCTGGCGCGGCACGCTTCAACACACGCCGCCGGTGTTGTGATCTCTCCGCAACCGCTTCAGGAAATCGTGCCTCTCCACAAGAGTGGCAAGGATGAAATCACCACCCAATACGCGATGGACGATCTCGAAAAGATCGGCCTGCTGAAGATGGATTTCCTGGGCCTCACAACGCTCACCATTCTCGACGACGCTGTGAAACTCATCGAGAGCACGCGCGGCGAAAAAGTGGACCTGGAGAACCTGCTGCTGGATGACGCGGCGGCCTACGAAATGCTCGGCAAGGGTCTCACGGGCGGCATCTTCCAGTTTGAAAGCCGGGGGATGACGGATATCCTGCGGCGGGTGAAACCAAACCGCCTCGCCGATTTGACGGCGCTCAACGCCCTTTATCGTCCGGGGCCGATTCAGATGATTGATGATTTCATTGCCCGCAAAACCGGCAAGAAGAAAGTCACCTACGACCTGCCGCAGCTCAAAGACATTCTGGAAGAGACTTACGGCGTGATCGTTTATCAGGAACAGGTGATGCAGATTGCGGCCACCGTTGCCGGCTTCAGCATGGGCGAGGCGGATGTGCTGCGCCGCGCGATGGGCAAAAAGAAACACGAAGTGATGGTGGCGCAGCGCGAGAAATTTATGGCCGGCGCCAAGAAGAACAACGTGCCGGAGAAAAAGGCTGAAAAGCTCTTCGAGTTGATGGAACAATTCGCCGGATACGGCTTCAACAAGTCGCACTCGGCGGCTTATGCGCTGGTGGCTTATCAAACGGCTTATCTGAAAGCGCACTATCCTGTGGAATTCATGGCTGCACTGCTGACGGCGGAAATCGGTAACCAGGAAAAGCTGACGCATTATCTCAACCAGTGCCGTGACATGGGGATTGCCATTCTCCCGCCGGACGTGAATTCCAGCGACCACACGTTTACTCCTGCGGGGTCAGGCATCCGCTTTGGCCTCACGGCCATCAAGAATGTGGGCGAGGCAGCCATCGAATCCGTCGTTGAAGCCCGCAAAAAGCTGGGTCGTTTTGACCATCTTTTCCAGTTCTGTGAGAATGTGGACTTGCGGCTGCTCAACAAACGGGTGATCGAAAGCCTTATCAAGGCGGGTGCCATGGATTCACTGGGCGCGCGGAGGGCGCAGATGTCGGCGGCGCTCGACCACGCTATGGACCTTGGCCAGAAGAAGCAGCGCCAGGAAGCGGCAGGACAGGGAGGACTATTTGGGAGTTTTGAACCCGCCGGACCGGTCGCGAGCCTCTCGCTGCCGGATGCTCCCGAATGGACGGAGAGTGAGAAACTGGCCGGAGAAAAGGAGGTGCTCGGCTTCTACGTGACCGGCCATCCCCTGGAAAGGTACCGGGAAGCTCTCGCTTCGCTCACTCACCACGACAGCGCCTCAGTAGACGACCTCCAGCACGAAACCGCTGTTAGCCTTGCGGGCATCTTAACCATGGTGCGGATACGGCCCAGCCGAAAGGGCGACCTGTGGGCGAGCGCCACGCTCGAAGACCTCCACGGCTCCGTGGAGCTGCTCGTCTTTCCGCAAACCTTGAAGCAGGTTCAGAACCTGCTCAAGCCCGACGCTGTGGTGCTGGTGAGTGGCAGGGTTCGCCAGGAAGAGGGTGCCCGGCCGAAAGTGGTGGTGAATGAGATTCGATCCCTCGAGTCCGTGGCAGACAAAACGAAGGCCGAAGTCCTGATCCGCTTAAATTTATGCGCGGCTCCGGAGAAACTGTTAGAGAATCTGGAAAGCTTGCTTCGTGCCCATCCGGGGCAAAATCCCGTGGTGTTTGAGCTGATCCAGCCGGGAAATTTCACGGCGCGCTTACGCGCTCGTCGACCGCCCGGAGTGAATGCGGATGATGCGTTGCTCGATGAGATCAGGGCCGTCTGCGGGCTGGATTCGGTTTCACTCGAAGCGCAAAAACTACAGTGAAGAGTAAAAAGTTAAAGAAGTCGATAGTCGATAGTTGAAAGTCACAGACCCTCATCCCATTGACTTTTGACTGTCAACGCTTGACTCTTAACTCGTGCTCACTCCTCACTTAACGCCACAACATAACTCATGACCGCCCAGCCCAAACCGCAACCCAGCGCTGAAGCGATGGAGATCGACCGGCAGATCGCCGAGCTTGAAAAGGCATCCGCCTCGCCGGGCAGCCAGGAAGAAATTGAGCGGCTGTGCGAGCAGCGTGAATCATTGGACAAGGGTTCGAAGGGCGACGCCGTCTGGGAGCGCGTCCTGCTGGCGCGTCACCCGAAACGACCCTATACCCTCGATTATATTGCGATGCTTTTCACCGACTTCACCGAGGTGCATGGGGATCGCCGTTTTGGAGATGATCGGGCGATCGTAAGCGGGCTGGCGCGATTTGAAGGCCGTCCCGTGGCGGTGGTCGGGCACCAGAAAGGGCGCGATACTCGACAGAAAGTGGAACGCAACTTCGGGATGCCGAAGCCGGAGGGTTATCGCAAGGCTTTGCGCGTAATGCAGCTTGCGGCAAAGTTCGGACTTCCGGTGATCGCGATGGTAGATACCCCGGCGGCCTATCCCGGTATTGGCGCCGAGGAGCGCGGCCAGGCGGAAGCCATCGCGCACAACCTGAAGGAAATCCCAAAGCTTGCCGTGCCGATTGTGGTGGTGATCCACGGCGAGGGAGGAAGCGGTGGGGCGCTGGCGATTGCGATTGGCGACAAGGTCATCATGATGCGCAACGCGATCTATTCCGTGATCCCCCCGGAAAGCTGCTCTTCGATTCTCTGGCGCGACTGGGATCACAAGGAAGAAGCCGCGCGTATCCTCAAGCTCACCTCGGAAGACCTTCTCGGCTTCGGCATTATTGATGAAATCGCCCCGGAGCCTTCTGGCGCCGCCCACACGGATCCCATGGCCGCTGCGCAAATGCTGCGCCCGCTGCTTGCTGCGGGCCTTGAAGAGTTATCCTCGCTTTCGCAAGCAGAACTCCTGCGCCGTCGTCACGACCGTCTCCGCCATCTCGCTACTTTTGTGACCGGCAACTGACCCATGGGTTCCCACTTCCTGATCCCCGTTTTGCTTTTGGTACGAAGAGCTTGTGATGAGGAGAGCCGGCCGTCGCGGGGATTAATTCACCGTAGTGGGACTCTGTGTGAGGGAGGCCGGTCAAGGTTCCGGCGCCGCAAGCTGGCTTTCTCTTTCCGTCATCATTTTTAATTTTTTGAGCGTCAGGCCTTCGTGGATGAGGAGCGCCAGCCCAAGAGCCATGCAGGGCACCATGACGGTGACCCATGTCAGAATTGCCGCGCTCGCCGCGCCGGCGGCGGACACCTTGAAAAATTCTTCCAGAGCCACAAGAACGGCAACCTGGTAACCACCGCCCACTCCGGGCAGTTGGACGGCGAGTCCTACGCCGGCGATCACCAGTGTTAATGCAGCTTCCACCCAGGTTAGCGCGCCCAGCCGCCCTCCCAGACTGCGAAAGTCCAGCCAGAAAACGCTAACGTTGAGCCCCCACAATATCGCCGTGCAAAGCACGCTCGCACCAAAGTCCAGAGGGCTCTGGATGACTTCGAGGCCGGAAGCGAAGGAGCGGAGAAAACCTTCGAGATGTCCTCTGAATTTTTCCGGAACGAAGCGCAGCAGCCGGCCGGAGCGAGCGAGCAGCCTCTCCGAGTAAATGCGGTAGAGGACCATGGAGACAATCAGGAGAACGCAAAGAACCATCATGCCGGCAGCGGCGTGGCGCACCGTGTGGACAAGATGGGCGGGGCGCGCCGAAAGACCCCGCACGGGAACAAAATAGAGCCCCAAGGCCAGGAGCACGACGAGGGCCACTGTATCGTAGACTCGCTCCAAAACCCAAACGGCTAACTGCGAGGTGAACGGCAGATCTTCCGCCCGCGCGATGTAGGCAGGCCGCACAATTTCGCCGGCCCGGCCAACCAGATAAATCGAGCTGAACCCGAGGATCTGACCCTTAAAGAGAATCCACAGCGAGCACTTCTTGACCGGCTCAACGAAAAACTTCCAGCGCCAGGCACGAATCAGATATGTCGAGAGGCCAACGATGATTGCCAGGATGAGCAGGCTCGCATTGAGATGAGTCAGGAGGAAACCAAGGCGGTCCCATTGGAAGTTCTTCCATTGCGGGTTATTTCTGAACTGGTAAAGGACGAAGATCAGAACCGCTGCACCGATTCCCCATCCCAGCCAGCGCCGTTGGCTTTGCCTCATGTCTCAAAGGGGGTGGCGCTTGCACACGCCGTAAACATAGCGAATGCCCCAAACCAAGTCAAGCGCGCGTGGCGGCGGGGCTTTACGGAGCCTCCGGGGTTCGCTTACAGGGAGTACCGAGACAATCTCAAATCCCTGACACCGGGTCAGAAAATTCGCGTCATAATGAACAACCTCAAATCCTACCAACCTCTCCTCGTGTGGAGATTCCGGCTGTACACCAGTTGTTAGCGGCTGCGACCGGGAGATATCGACCGGCTGTTCCACAAGTTGCTGGTTCGTTTTGCCCCTGGTAGTCAACAGTTATACAGATTGGTTCAAAAGACATTCGAGGATGGTCAAGTCCAAATGCTCACGAACCAGTGAAGCGAGAGCGTCGAGAGTTTCGACCATGGGACGAGCGGAGGCCACAGCCAGTGGCTCCCAGCCGCGGCGTGCGCGCAACCCGTTAAGAATTCGGCGGCGGAAAGCAGGAGCATCAAAGATTCCGTGCAAATACGTTCCCCACGTCAAGCCGTCCTCTGAAATCGCTCCATCCCATCGATCCGTTTGCTTCCCGGACTCTTCGACAATCCGAAACATGGGCCGGGTCGAAGGGCTGCCTACGGTTATTCCCATGTGAATCTCGTAGCCAATAACGTCATCCTCGTGATCCGTGCTGAGAGCCTGCACTTGCACGGTCGTCTTTTCCGGCTCAAACGTCGTCCGGCCGTCGATGATGCCCAGGCCCTCCATCGAGGCGACGGCAGACTCAACTCGAAGAGGATCGAGCAGCTCCCTGCCTAGCATCTGATATCCGCCGCAGATTCCTGCAAGAGTGACGCCGGATTTGTGGCAGTGGCGAATGTAGTCCGCCAACCCTGAAGAGCGCAGATACGCAAGGTCGGCCATCGTGCTCTTTGATCCCGGGACGATCAGCATGTCCGGTAGTGGCTCATCCGCGCGTGGCAGGTGTGCAAGATATTGCAAGTTGACATCGGTCTCCGTTTCGAGCGTATCGAAGTCCGTCGAGTTTGAAATGTGCGGCAGAAGAACAACCTGGAGGGTAAGCTTCGCGGGATCGGGCATCTTGCGTTTCTTCCACTTTGATTCGGGAATGGCGTCTTCTTCTGAAACAGCAAGGTCTTTGACGAAAGGCAACACGCCTAGAACCTTCTTTCCCGTTCGCTTCTCCAGGAAGTCGAGGCCGTCTTTCAGAAGAGTTACGTCTCCACGGAACTTGTTAATGATGAATGCCTTCACTAGCGCGCGCTCTTCATCGGCGAGCAGCTCAAGCGTTCCCACCAGCCAGGCGAAAACGCCGCCAAGGTTGATGTCGCCCACCAGCACAACGGGCGCACGCGCCATGCGGGCCACGTTCATGTTGACAATGTCAAACGACCGCAAGTTGATCTCGGCAGGGCTGCCGGCGCCTTCGATGACGATAACATCGTTCTCCTGGGAAAGCTTCTCAAGAGAGTCCCGAATGACGCCCAGGAGGGAAGGTTGATACTGATGATATTCACGGGCGCTCATTACCTTAACCGCCTTTCCCAAGACGACCACCTGGGCACCGGTTTCGCTCGAAGGCTTCAGCAGGATCGGGTTCATTTCTACCCG